>CAZZEY010000020.1:0-12275 GCA_964653445.1 uncultured Syntrophaceticus sp.
AGAAATCGATTGTACATCTCCCGCGTATCTTCATCTATCAAATGTACTTTAGACAATATACAACCCCCATTTTCTCCCTTATCTGTTCATATATAGATATTATACACAATATCATAAATTATGACTATACCAACTAACAGAATGAAAATTAGAGTCGCTTATTAACGACCCCTATCAGCCAATACTGACTGCTGCACCTATAAAGTCTCGGAAAAGAGGGTGCGGCCTGTTGGGTCGTGATTTATATTCGGGATGAAACTGGCAGGCAACAAACCAAGGATGTCCCGACAACTCAACAATCTCTACTATTTTTCCATCTGAAGATGTTCCTGTAATCTCCATTCCCTTTGCTGTAAATTCTTCCCGGTATTTATTGTTGAACTCATAGCGGTGCCGGTGACGCTCCTCTATCAAATCTACTCCGTAAGCATTATATGCTCTGCTTCCCGGTACCAATTTACATGGACAACTACCCAATCTCATGCTTCCACCGGTGTTTTCCTTGCCTTCTTGACCTGGCAAAGGAACTATTACCGGTTGGGGTGTTTGGGAATCAAACTCCATACTGCTGGCCTCATCTAGGCCGCAGACAGCACGCGCAAACTCAATTACCACACACTGCATCCCCAAACAGATACCAAAAAAGGGTATCCGGTTTTTCCTGGCAAAACCCGCGGCCCTGATCTTGCCCATCACCCCACGGCTGCCAAAACCGCCGGGGATCAGAATCCCCTGTACTCCGGAAAGGTGCTCCCCAACATCTCTGCGTTCGAGATCCTCAGAATCGATGCGGATGATCTCCACTTTGGCCTCATGTGCCAAACCGGCATGTAACAGGGCCTGTCCGATGCTCAAATAAGCATCTTTGAGTTCCACATATTTCCCCACAACTGCAATCCGCACCTTTTTCTTGGTGCGGAAATAGGTGTCTACACATTCCTTCCACTCACTCAAGTTTGGGGTACGCTGAGGAAGACCAAGATGCTCACAAACGATTTCTGCTAAATGCTGTTCCTCCAACATCAGAGGAAGCTGGTAGATAAACTCCGCGTCTACCGCCTCCATCACCGCGTCTTTATCAATATCGCAGAAAAGGGCAATTTTATCCTTTAGCTCTCTAGATAACTGTTGTTCACTGCGGCAGATGATAATATCAGGTTGAATACCAATGGACCGCAGCTCTTTGACACTGTGCTGGGTCGGTTTTGTTTTCAATTCCTGGGCAGCCTTTAAATAGGGAACCAGAGTAACATGAATATAGAGCACATTCTCCCGCCCGACATCTGTTTTGAACTGACGGATCGCCTCCAGGAAGGGAAGAGATTCGATATCACCCACAGTGCCGCCGATCTCTGTGATCACCACATCGGGATTTCCTTCTACAGCAATCTTTTTGACATATTCTTTTATCTTATTTGTGATGTGGGGGATTACCTGGACAGTACCCCCCTGATAGAACCCCCGGCGCTCCTCATGAATAACTTCGTTATAGATCTGCCCCGCAGTGATATCACTACCCCGGGATAAGTTCTGATCTAAAAAACGCTCATAGTGCCCAACATCAAGGTCAGTCTCTGCTCCATCATCTGTTACAAAAACCTCTCCATGCTGGTAGGGGCTCATAGTTCCCGGGTCAATATTGATATAGGGGTCAAACTTCTGAATACCCACCGTAAACCCTCTGCTTTTCAGTAAACGCCCTAAAGAGGCCGCAGTAATTCCCTTGCCCAGGGAGGAAACAACTCCACCTGTAACAAATATAAATTTCGCCAAGCCCTTTCCCCTCTTCTCTAATAATACATTTAATACATGTTTAATTAGATCGTGGCTAAAACCCTATCATAATAAACGTTTAATTTGGTAATTGTTCGCGAGTTTATAACCACACAAAGCCAATTCTAATCTTGTTAACCGTAACTTGTCAAGAAGGAAAGCGGCCTAATCTAAATAGTCAAGCACCACTACTTCCTGTTCCGGCGGAAGGTCATCAGCTGTCCCCTGCCACAGTTTTTCCTGGCGTATCCTTTCAAAATACCCGGTAAAGCTGTCCAATGGACCCAGTTCAAAAGAAAGATGTGGGGTTTTGTAGTGCATAGGAATCACCACTCCGGGTTTGAGCTGGTTTACTACCTCTTTGGCTCCCTGAGCATCGATGGTATAAACCCCACCCACAGGTATCATGAGTATATCAACCCTACCAACAGCTTCAATGGTTTTGGCATCAAGCTGATGCCCCAGGTCCCCCAGGTGGCAGAGGCGGATTCCGTCCATCTCCCAGGTGAAAATGGTGTTCTTACCCCGTTTCGCCCCTTTGACCTCATCATGATAAACTGAAAAACCCATGACCACTAGTGACCTGTACTTATGTTCCCCAGGATTTTGGATAATCTCCGGATGCCCTGACAATAGATGAACAGCATTATGATCATAGTGATCATGACTGACCGTAACCACATCTACCTCAACCTCAGGCAGGGGATAACCCACCTGCTGATCAAAGGGGTCAGTGAGCAGACTCAAACCTCCCCCCTGGCAGTAAAAACAGGCATGCCCCAGCCAGCGAATAATCAATTTGTTCACATCCTTTCCGGAGCCGAAACCCCAATTAGTCTTAAAGTATTGCGCAGAGTAATACGACAGGCATTTACCAAGGCAAGCCGCGCTTCACGCAGGCCATCCTCTGTATTAAGCACATGGCAGTTGGTATAAAAACCATGAAAAAGGTTTGCTAGATTATATACATAATGGGTCAGGCGGTGAGGCTCAAGATGGAGAGCTGCATAGCCAACTTCACTGGGCAATTCCGCAATCTCCTCCAGCAGTGCATGTTCTGTTGGGTCTGTAAGCAAACCTAAATCGATCTCCCTGGAACTTGGAATCTCCCCCGCCTGTTTCAGAATACTGCAGATCCGGGCATGGGCGTACTGGACATAATAAACCGGATTGGCGCTGGACTGCTCCCGGGCCAGGTCCAGGTCAAAATCCAGGTGGCTGTCAGCACTGCGGTCCACAAAAAAGTAGCGGGCAGCATCTTTACCCACATCATCGATCAGATCCCTCAAGGTAATATACTCCCCTGAACGCTTGGACATTCTCACCGGCTCCCCTCCCCTGAACAGCCGGACAAGCTGCATGATGATCACCTGCAGTTGATCAGGGTCATAACCCAGTGCATCTACAGCTCCTTTGAGTCGAGCCACATGTCCGTGATGATCAGCACCCCAAATGTTTATTACACGCTCAAATCCCCGCTGAAACTTATCCTTATGGTAGGCGATATCTGCTGCAAAATAGGTGGGCACACCGTTTCTGCGCACCAGCACCTCATCCTTCTCATCCCCGAACAGGGTGGAGCGAAACCAAATGGCCTCTTCGTTTTCATAAAGATAGCCTTTTTCCTGCAGTTCCTTCAGAACATCTTCAATGGCACCGGAATCATGGAGTGTCTGTTCTGAAAACCAGACATCATAATAGACCCCAAAAGAGGCAAGGTCACTTTTCATCTGCTCCAGCTTTTCTTTCAGGGCATATTTGACCAGAATCTCCCGGCGCAGTTCTGATGCCACCTGCAGGTATTTATCTCCCACCTGGGAAATAAGGCCCTTCATGGATTCGATCAGGTCCTCCCCAGGGTAACCATCCTCCGGAAAAGGTACATTCTGGCCCAGCAGCTGCAGGTAGCGAGCTTCAAGGGAGCGGCCAAAGGTTTCAATCTGTTTCCCGGCATCATTGATATAAAACTCTCTGGTAACATTAAAACCCGCAGCAGCCATCACATTGGCCAGTGTATCACCAAGAGCCGCTCCCCGGGCATTTCCCATATGCAGAAGACCTGTGGGGTTAGCGCTCACAAACTCGATCTGCACCTTCTCTCCTTTTCCTACATCTGAACATCCGTAGCTATCATCCATCTCCTCCACTTCTGGGATCACTTCATAAACCCAGGATGGATCGAGAAAAAGGTTGATAAAACCCGGCCCAGCCACCTCACAGCGGATCACCCGGTTATCCCCGATAGGGAAGTGGTCCAGTATTATCTGGGCAATCTTCCTGGGAGCGCTCTTGGCGGGGCGGGCAAGAACCATGGCCAAATTGGTGGCCAAATCACCATGTGCCCTTTCTCTGGGCTTCTCCAGAGTAAATAATGGGAGTTCCTCAAAGTTCAGCTTGCCTTCCTCCCGGGCCATTAAAGCTGCATCCTTTAAATCCTGATAAATAGTAGATCTTAAATGTTCAAGCAGCATATCATTCTCCTCTTTATACTTCTCATTCTATTATTTGGTATTAAATCACTTTTATACAGAATTGGTCGTTGGTCATTAGTCGTTAGTCTCGTTGGAATTAGCGAAGCGAATTCCTTTTATTCCAACCACTAACCACTATCTATTTTAGGCAAAAAGATGGTTACTGTACAACCCCTATCAGGATTATTATCAACCTGAATTCTGCCTCCATGATTATGGACAATTTCACGGCAGACATATAGACCAAGTCCTGTCCCCTTTTCCTTGGAGCTGTAAAAGGGTTCAAAAATATGGGGCAGTACACTTTCAGCAATACCTGGGCCTGTATCCCGCACCGAAATACAGACAGCCCCACGCTCCTGATCATAGTCTGCTGTTAAAATAACCTCCCCCTTAGGGGGTGTTACATCTGCGGCATTTTGCAAAATATTTGCCAATACCTGATGAAGCTGGTCCCGGTCAACACTGACCAGAGGAAGAGATGAAGAACAAAAATGTGTAAAAAAAATCCCTCTGCTGTTTAACTCCGCTTCGTAAAGGATTTCTATATCATGGATTAATTCATCCACTTCACAGAGCTGCCTATCAGGGATACCCGGCTTGGCTAAACGCAGATAATTGGTGATCAGCTCATTGGCTCTGTCCTGCGCTTTGAGCATTCTTTCTACATAGTTTTCATGCTTGGAGCCCTCAAGGTTCTTTTGCAGCAGCTGCAGCGACACTTTCAGTGTGCTTAAAGGGTTACGCACCTCATGCAGAGTAATTGCTGTCAGCTGTCCCATAATAGCCAATTTTTCCGCTTTGAGCACCGCCTGTTCCAATTCATGCTCTCGCTGGGCATTCCAAAGAATAAGCAGACCCCCCAAAGGTTCTCCACTTCCACTTCGCAAAAGGTGTGTGCTGATATAGGAAGGATAATCATCGGTAAGAGGAGATGCAGGACCGGTGTATTCATTCCCAAAAAGTGTATCAAAAAGAGGGTGGTCCTGGGATACCCCTTTATTAAGCAGGATCTCTTTCAGATCACACCCCTTGGCAAATTGTGACTTTAGCCCCAAAACCCCGGCAAAAGAGCTGTTCACAGCAGCTATTTTCCATCTTCTATCAAAAACCGTAATCCCCAAAGGGATAGTCTCCAAAACCTGACTTAATGTAGGCCATTGATCAAGATTATTAATCATCAAAAATAGTAACCCCTTTGTTCATCGAAAAACGAGTTGATCATCTCCCCGTTTCTCAAGTGATAAAGATGGAAACTGCCATAAGCAGCTCTCTCTAAGACTCCAACCCTAGTGAGAAATTCCAGAGCTGACTCGATTTCAGCAGGCAGCCTGTGCAGGCGCCGGGCTAGTCCATCAGCAGTATCAACAGCATGGGGATTTGCCTGAAAATAGGCAAGCAGGTCGATGCGGACAACACTCTCCTGAATTTGATTGGTTTGCTGTTCAGATAAAGTTTCCCTCTTTTTGTGCATCATTCTGTTATTTTTCCTCCTCAGAATAGGCATGAAACTCGCAGTAATCACTGCCCATTACTGCACACTGCATCTCCACACAAATCATGGTTAACCCAGTAATCACACTTAAACAAGCGGAGAGCTCCCCCCGCAGAAGATCACAGGTCGCCCGTGGTGTGCGGTAGAGGTTAATACCTTCAGCAGCAGCCACTTCAAAGGATTGGTGACATCTAATTACAGCATGCCCTGCCTCCATGTCCAGGGAAATAAGCTCTATCTTCCCCTGGCCGCAGTTTTTTAACTCTTCAAAACAGACATTTAAAGATTCCTCTGGCGTATTGTAGAAGGACAAAGCTTCCTCTGCCATTTTCAGACATGACCTGTACCCGGCCTCAAAGAGCACCATTTTTATGATAAATGGAGCATATTCTTTAATAGCTGTTAAGAGGGAAACATAAATATCCTTAGTAAACAGCATTACTCTGTCCCCGGCAAGGGTCAGCATATCCCCAGTTCTATGCACCATCTCTGTGCGCAACCGCCGTTCGCTCGGAAAAATGCTGCCCCGGCATTTCTCAGTTCCCTGCTCAAATTCCATCTTTGAGGAATAAACACGCCCCAGTGTACTGGTTAAAGCAGACTGCAGCGCTCCCAGGCGCGGACAGCAGGGCAGAAGCCCTTCCTGCTCTACTCCCTCACAAAAAGAGCGGTAAATGCAGTTTTCCCGGTTCATAGTGACCAGAACACTCATCCCCTGCTCCTCAAACTCTATGGCCCCTATCTGCAGGCGCTCGGCAGCACCGATGGCTTTCAGATATGCAGCACAAATATCTACAGGTCTACTGCTCTCAGCCAGATCCTGTTTCTCATTCTCCTTCAATATACGCCAGCCAACCCCCCTGGTGATCTCTTCAAGCAAGTGCTTACCGCCGAATGGAACTTTACTGATCGTTTCACTTAAAGATAGGTAGATAGAGTTAATAATCCTCTGGTAAACCTTATCCGGATTGCTCATTACTTTATACCTCCAAATCCGGGGAATAAATAATAATACCGAAAACCGGGCTGATCGCAAACCGCCGGGGAACAGCATCGAATTTGCCGCTCTTGACCTTCCCTACCTGGATCACTCTATCAGGCCTCGACTCCGACCCACCGAACTTCATGCGCACAGTTACATTGTATAAATGCCCGGCAATGGTCATCAGTTTTTGATCCAAAACCCCGTCAACCATAATATCCATTGTCAAAACTCCGCTTTTGCGCAGAAATTTCAACCTGTTCCTGTGGAAGTCCAGGATCTCCTGCTGTGTGAAAGGGATCAGCAGGGTGCTCAGGCTGTCTACTACCAGACGCAGCCTCCTGCAGGCAAAGCGCTGCAATAACTCTCTTTCCATCACAGCATATCTTTCTAAGCTGTACTGGTTGGCAATAAAATACTTTTCACTGCTTCCCTCTTCCTCATAAGCATCAACCAAAATTAAACGCCCGGTCTCTTCATATGCCCGCACCCCCACATTATAATCTCTCAAATGTCTGCGCATCACAACAGGGGCTTCATCACAGGCAACATAGATACAGGTATCACCGCAGAGCAGCCCCTCTACCAGGAATTCTCCTGCCAGAACGGTTTTACCTACTCCAGTGTCCCCATGAACTAAGATCTGAGAACCATACTCCATTCCTTGGGGGACAACCTGATCCAAACCATCAACCCCGAAAAAACACCTTTCCCTCATGTTCTTAAACCTCCTGGATTGGGAAATACCTGTATGCCATTTTCGGTTATTTCCATCAGATGGTTTCCTGTAATATGACCGCCCCCCCGCATTTTATGGATTTCCAGCTGCCGCTGTCTCCTGTTCTGAAACCAGTTATATTTGAGGATCACACTCCCCTGGACCATAGTCTGAACAATACCGAACTGCCGGTCATTACCGTTATTATCTAAAGAATAAAGGAGAAATGATGTACAACCCAGGGCGTTCAAATTAGCTGTCAGGTAATAAAGCCTTTCCCGCAGCACATATGAGTTTTCAATCCTGCTGATCAGTGCAGGAAGGGGATCAATAACCAACCGTTTGATACCGTATTTCTTGATCACCTCAGTTAGTTCGAACCACAGTTCATCTAGGTTGATATCAAGAAATGGCCTGAATGTAACTCGAACCTTTCCCTCTCTAACCAGAGGCTCCAGATCATAGGAGAACGCCTTGGCCATCATATATATTCTCTCAGGTGGTTCTTCTAGAGAAACATAAAGGCCATTCTCCTGATAGAGCTTTGCTCCCTGGGTGAGATACTCAAGACCCAGTACTGATTTGCCGGTTCCAGCCTCTCCAGCCACAAGGACAGTAGTTCCCCGAGGAAGGCCATCCCCCAGTAGAAGATCAAGGCCAATGATCCCTGTGGGAACACTCCCTTTAGCAATACCGCTGGAAGTTTGCGAGAAGGAAATAAAGGGAAAAATTTTAATGCCCCCTTCTCTTATTTGAAAACCATGCCTCCCTGAAAGATGGGGTTGTCCGCGGCTTTTTATGACCTCAACTGTACGCTGGCGCTTCAGTCCATCTTCAGCCTCATAGTGGAGACGCACTACCATATCTACCAAAAACTCTTCAAATGAATGGATATTCTCCATATCCTGCTCCAACTCTTTGACCAGAAATGATGTTAAGCCTAGACGGTGAAGGCAGTTGCAAAAAGAGTAAAAATACTGCCTCAGCTTCAGGGGATGATGTACTACCTGGCGGAAATGGGAGACACTGTCCACCAGCATCCTTTTGGCCCTTGTCTCCTGCACCACCTGTTCCAAAAATTTTGATTCAGGCAGCAAAACAACCTCAGGAGAAGTGCAAATTACCCGCAGTTTATTCTCCTTTTCTAATGCCTGCAGGTCCCATCCCAGGCTTAAAGCATCCCTGTATAGTGATGCCGGAAACTGCTCAAAGGTAATAATAATCCCGGGATCACCATAATCCCTGATGCCGCGATAAATGAATTCCATACCCAATGTGGTTTTCCCGGCCCCAGGTATCCCCTCAACCAGAACAGTGCTTTCTTGTAAAATCCCACCATCAAACAGGTCATCAAAACCTTTAATCCCTGTGCAGATTTTCACCAATCCAGACATCCCTTTCCATATCCGTATAGAATTGCCATATTCGACAAAAGATCAGGAAATCCTTCTCAGTGATGGCATAATATTTTAATTATGGTACTATCGTCTTAGTTATCCAAAAAGACCAAAATGGTCGTTAGTGGTTAGTCGTTAGTCTTATGCAGAAGGTGCCTGTCTGCTGACATCTCTTCTGACTTCCGACTTCCAGCCTCTGACCTCTAATAATGGTAGGGTTCATGTTTAAGTATGCGCAATGCCCGGTATAACTGCTCCAGCACAATTACCCGGGCAAGTTGATGGGGAAAGGTTAGGCGGGATAAAGATAAGATATAATCAGATTTTTGTAGAACAGAATCGGGCAAACCTAGGGTTCCACCGAGGAAAAACGCCATCTCTCCTCTGCCTGCATTAAACTGATCTTCCATCCAGAAGGCCAGTTCCTCTGAAGAGAGGGCTTTACCACCGGGGTCTAAAGCAACAGAAAAACGCCCGGGCGCTTTTTTCAACAGTCTTTCACCCTGGCGTTCCTTTATAACCAGGCGGTCTTTCTCCCCCTTGGGTACAGGATCATCAACGACCTCCTGGATAGTAACCCGCGCGTATTTACCCAGTCTTTTGCAGTACTCCTTCTGTGCGGCAAGATAGAAGGGCTCTTTCATCTGCCCGACCGCGATAATATAAAAGTGCATTTCATCACCAACTATCTTATTTGATTAAATGGTGAATATCGATTCCCTGATTAAATTCGGGCACACCCGGTTCCTGTACAGTAACCACCTGAATTGTTTTTTCTTCCTGCAGGCCCAAAGAGTTTTTCAACTCATCCAGGAACTTCGTTGTAACTGGACGGGAAGGATGGGCAAAAAGCAGGTGCCCACCTGAAGAAAGGTTATGCTTCAAGATATCCGCAACATAAGGATTTAAAGCAGGATTATAAAGCACATCAGAACCGATAATCCAATCAAACTTCTGTTTACAATGAAAATCACGCCAGTCTGCCAGAAGGTAAGCTGCATTTTTAATGCCATTACGCTCCACATTTCTGGCAATAATCTCTAAGGATCCCTCTTTATAATCAGAAAAAGTAACCAGACCACCCTTTAGTGCAGCGACCAGACCAGGCAGACCCAAGCCAGCCCCCAATTCCAAAACGGTCTCTCCACGAAAACCTATTCTCTCCCAAATATACTGGGCAAGCCCCCGGGCAGCAGGCCATAGTTCTGCCCAATATGGAATTTGGTCATCATCCTCTGGGTCCGTAACCAGTTCCTCTACATTGGAGATGATCTCCAAAGAGAGATCCATGCCCTGCAGGCGAAAGTTCAGTTCCCTGGTAGTAATCACTTAACCCCTCCTAATCTAGGTCAAACTACCACCTTACAGTCCTAAAAACACGCACTCTTTCAATTATCTTTCCCAGACACCTCAAAACAAAATGCTTATATATAAACAACAAGCAGTGCACAGAGTACACCACAAAGAACACCACATGTTGCCTCTAAAGGTGTATGGCCCATCTTCTCCCCTAAGAGGGGGAACTGTCTGGTTTTTTCTCGCATAATCTCCTTAAGGATGCGGGAGTGCTCCCCTACCATTCTCCTCAAGGTAAAGGCATCATAAATTACAATACCACCGAGTACTGCACTGGCCTGAAAAACAGGAGAACTCCAGCCATAATCCAGACCCAGAGCTGTGGCTAGAGCAGCAGCAACCGCGGAATGTGAACTGGGCATTCCACCACACTGGAACAACTGCCGCCAGGCGATTCCGCTCCCTTTTATGGTAAAGGGTTTCATTCCCTGGGCACAAACTACACTGAGCAAACTGGACAATATATAGCGATCAGTAGAAAGAAGCGGCAGAAAACGCAGACCTCCCCACAATAAAACACCGGCTACAGCTGCCAGATAAAAAAGGCGGCTTCGGGCCAGTCCTAAAATCCTGGACATAACAGTTCCTCCAGTCATCTAGTTCCCCCTTCCTCTTATAATAAAATCAAGAACTGGCACACCCGGTCTGATTATTGTTGTCTTCTGGTGCAATAATTCCAGCAAAGGTTGCTAGACCGTCACCGTCCTCGGTCAATGCACCGATCTTTGCTCCCATAGAGCTGAACTTACCCACTACTGTTTCATAACCCCTGGTTATCAGTTCAGCACCAGAGATTTCTGTTTCACCCTGGGCAGCAAAACCAGCTAAAAGCAGTGATGCCCCTGCGCGCAGGTCCGATGCCCTGACATGGGCTCCAGAAAGGGAATCAACACCCTCAATAACAGCAGTATGACCTTTAACCTGTATTTTGGCACCCATACGCTTCAGTTCATCTGCCACCTGAAAGCGGTTTTCAAATACATTTTCCACAACCACACTGGTACCCTTTGCCAAGGCCAGCAGAACCATCATCGGGGACTGCAGATCTGTGGGAAAACCCGGATATGGAAGTGTCTTGATATCGGTTGCGCTAAGTTCCCCCACCCGTTTAACAGTAATCTGGTCCTCATTAGCATCTACTTCAAGCCCTACATCCTGCAGTTTGGCTATTACCGGCTGCAGATGTTTGACAATCACATTCTCTACAGTTATTTCCCCACCGGAAACACCGGCGGCGATCATATATGTCCCAGCCTCAATGCGATCAGGAATAACACTGAATCTGATTCCATTGAACTCTTCTATTCCATCAACCCTGATCAGATCAGTGCCTGCACCCCGGACCTTAGCTCCCATGGCATTCAAAAAATTGGCCAGATCAACTATTTCCGGTTCTTTAGCGGCATTTTCAATCACGGTTGTACCTGGTGCACCGGCCGCAGCCATCATAATGTTCTCTGTTGCCCCTACACTGGGAAAATCGAGGTAGATAGAACACCCCTCCACATTTTTAGGAACGGCCTCAATAAAACCGTGTTCCAGACAAACATCAAAGCCCAGCATACTGAGGCCCTTTAGATGTAGATCCATGGGTCGTGACCCGATATTACAACCTCCGGGCAGTGGTATTCTTACCCGCCCTCTTTTTGCTGCCAGAGCGCCCAGAAACAAATTGGATGCCCGGATTTTTTTGGCTAAACTATAAGGTATTTCACAATCCAGGTGCTCAGGCCACTTCAAACGCAGGGTATTTCTCCCTTCCCAACTGGCCTGGCCACCAAGTGTGCGCACAATCTCCAGCTGTGTTTTGACATCAGCGATCCTTGGTACATTATCGAGAACAACTTCTCCACTGCTGACCGCACTGGCAGCGATCAACACCAGTGAAGAGTTTTTTGCTCCACTGACCCGGACCCTACCTTTAAGCGGTGTGCCACCCTGAACAACTAATTTCATGATATTTCCCCCAATATAATAGTGAACTCTTGTATGATAATAGATTTTTATTCAACAGCTGTAATGTCTTGATAAAGATACCTTTTCCCGTACCTTATTCGCCCTTGAGATAAATATTCCTGTCTTT
>CAZZEY010000021.1:0-12240 GCA_964653445.1 uncultured Syntrophaceticus sp.
GCAAAATCACCAGACCATCCTGGTCAAAGCGCAGAACAGGTTTGACCTCCCGCACCTCCCGCATATCTCGGACTGATCTACGGATCATATTCTCAAGGGCAGCTGCAGAGATCTGTATTTTACCCAATCCTGACTCCCTGATAATCACTTCCCTTTCACGGGGACGCCGGAATGCCGCTAACAATGACCATAATGACAGCACTACGAAAAATGCACTCCCGGCAGCCAACCCCCACCTATTCTCTGCAGCAGAGAGAAAATATTCGATCTGCTCTAAAGGTTGGCTCCAGCCCAGGGCAACTGCCAGGGCACACCCTGACAGGAACAATATAATCAAAGTAAAGATAATCAGGAAGAAAAGGTTTTGTTGGCGCATAGAGATTTAATCTCCTTTCCGGAGCTGCTATTTAACCCGCTGTTCTTCCTGGACTTCAGGAAAGGAAACACCCTGAACATGAACATTTACCTCAATTACTGTAAGGCCGGTCATGGTCTCAATAGCATGTTTGACATTCTCCTGCACCTTAAGGGAAACTTCAGGTATGCTGCTTCCATATTCCATGATAACAAAAATATCAACCGCGGCTTCTTTTTCCCCAACTTCTACCTTGACACCTTTGGCCAGGTTTTTCCTGCCGAGCATTTCAGCTATACCTCCGGCAATACCGCCGCTCATACCTGCAAGGCCCTTAACTTCTGTTGCAGCCAGACCTGCAATTACTCCAACCACTTCATCGGCAATTCTGATACCGCCGAGGGGTGTTCTTCCTGTTTCTTCTAACTTGACTCCTTCCATCAGCCTGCCCTCCTCATCTATTTGCTAATTATGTCCAACCTATCAACCATTATACCAATCATGTAATGTTTTGCAAACAACATGATTATTCATGCAAAAGTGATGGTATAAATGAAGTATCTATCGTACCGCGCAAAAATTGTTCATTTTTCATGAGATAGCGCAGAAAAGGTATAGTGGTCTTGACCCCTTCAATTTGGAACTCGCTCAATGCACGCTCCATACGTCGGATGGCCTCCTGACGATTGTTTCCCCAGGTTATGATCTTTGCTATTAAAGAATCGTAAAAGGGAGGGATTCGGTAGCCTGGATAGACCCCACTGTCCACACGCACACCCATACCCCCTGGGGGAAGATAAGTAGTAATCTGTCCGGGACAAGGACAAAAATCCCTTTCCGGGTCTTCTGCATTGATCCGGCACTCCAGGGCAGCACCCCTGGGTTTAATCTCCTCCTGCCGGTATCCCAACTCTTCTCCTGCTGCCACCTTGATGGTTTCAGCCACAAGATCGATCCCTGTCACCCATTCGGTCACCGGGTGTTCCACCTGGATGCGGGTATTCATTTCAATGAAATAATAATTTCCCTGCTCATCAAGTAAAAACTCCACTGTGCCAGCACCGGAATAATTGACAGCTTGAGCAGCACGCACAGCGGCTTCCCCCATCTTCACCCTGGTTTCTTCGGTCAGAACTGGGCAGGGGGTCTCTTCCACTAACTTTTGGTGTCTTCTCTGCAGTGTACAGTCCCGCTCCCCTAGATATACCGCATTACCATGCTCATCAGCTATAACCTGAATCTCCACATGCCTGGGCTTTTCTATGTATTTCTCCAAATAAAGGCTGCCATCTCCGAAAGCGGCCTCTGCTTCCTGCCGTGCTGTTTGTACAGCTCTGGCCAACTCAGAACCGTTCATGGCAATCCGCATGCCTCTGCCACCGCCACCGGCTGATGCCTTGATCATAACCGGATAACCGATCTCCTCGGCTATCAGGGTAATCTCCTCTATACTATCAAAAACACCAGGGGAACCGGGTACAACCGGAACACCCGCATCAGCCATCATCTTCCGGGCTCTCGCCTTAGTACCCATATCAATGATTGCTTCCGCGGGAGGGCCAATAAATTTAAGTCCCTGCTCTTTGCTGATCCGGGCAAAAGAAGCATTTTCCGCCAGGAACCCATAACCGGGATGAATCGCCTCAGCCCCTTTGGTCTGGGCTGCACTGATTATGTTTGGAATATTAAGATAACTCTGGCTGGGATGAGCGCCTCCGATACAAACAGCTTCATCAGCCAATCTGACATGAAGGCTGTCCCGGTCAGCATCTGAATAGACCGCAACTGTTTTAATGCCCAATTCCCGGCAAGTTCTGATAATCCGCACAGCGATCTCACCGCGGTTGGCAATAAGTATTTTGAACAAACTAAACCCCCCTGGTTAATCAGCAGGAGCGACCAGGAAGAGCACCTGCCCATACTCCACAGGCTCGGCATTATCCACTACAATTTCAACGATCTTCCCATCGCACTCCGCTTCGATTTCATTCATCAGTTTCATTGCTTCAATAATACACAGAGTATCTCCCTTCTTCACTGTACTACCCACATCCACAAAGGGTGGGGAGTCGGGTGAAGGTGCCCTGTAAAAGGTACCTACCATTGGAGCAGTTACCTCTATCAGATTCTCGGGATGCTCCTCTGCTTCATCAGCTGATATACTTGACTCTGCCAGAGGGGCAGTATCTTCTGCCAGGGGGGTAGTGGTCTCTGCCAAAGGGGCCTCATTGGACTGACTGCCGGTAATACCCTTTCTAATGGCAACCTTTATTCCTGCTGTCTCCACCTGAACCTCATTGACAGTTGTTTTATCCAGCATTTTAATCAGGTCTTTAATATCCTCAATATTCATCGTCCCATCCTCCGCTGAAGAGCGGGGTTTACGCTTCACAGCGCCGGTGCTCCCTTTTTTACTGCCACTGGTTGAATCACCAGACTCTTTTTCCACTTCCACTTCAGGTATCTGTGGTTGAGCAATTTCCCCATCTCTCACTTTTTTTCTATATTCAAAAAACTTTCTAGCCACAGCTGGAAATAAAGCATATGTGAGGTAATCATCCTCTGATTCAGCCATGTCACTGATTTCTTCTTTTAATTTATCAAATTTGTTCTCCAGCAGGTCAGCCGGCCTGCAGGTGATAGGTTCTTCATCACCGATAATCATCTGCTGAATCTCTTTCTTGATTGGGCCAGGAGGCCTGCCATAATACCCCTGTACATATTTCTTTACTTCCTGGGTTGTCATCTTATATCTGCTGCCTGATAAAACATTGAGCACAGCCTGAATACCAACAATCTGGCTGGTAGGTGTAACCAGGGGAGGATAACCCAGATCTGCCCGCACTTTTGGTATTTCCTCTAAAACATCATTGATACGATGCAGGGCCTTTTGTTCCTCCAGCTGGCTGACCAGATTGCTGATCATCCCTCCTGGGACCTGGTGGTCAAACACCTTCATATCAGTGATTCTGGTTACACCACGCTCATATCCCCGTTTACGGCGCAGATCCTCCCAGTAATTAGATATATCAAAAAGCATCGGTATATCCAAGCCGGTGTCCCAGGGAGTACCTTTGAGAGCGCGCACCAGTGTTTCCACAGGTGGTTGTGATGAACCAAAAGCCAGCGGACCAGAACAAGCATCAACAGCATCTACTCCAGCCTCTACAGCTTTCAAACATGCTCCTATAGCCATCCCACCGATATAGTGGGTATGCAGGTGAACAGGAACATCCAGTTTTTCCTTGAAGAGTGTTATCAGTTCATAGGCCTGATAGGGTGATATCATTCCCGCCATATCTTTGATACAAATTGAATTAGCACCAAGCTCCTGCAGGCGCAGGGCTGTTTCTAGATAGTGCTTATTGGTGTGCACAGGGCTGAGGGTATAAACTACACATGCCTGAAGATGCTTCCCTGTTCTTTTGACAGCCTGCATCGGCACCTCCAGGTTGCGGACATCATTAAGAGCATCAAAAACACGAAAGATATCAATACCTGTTTCAGCAGCCCTGTCAACAAAAGCCATTGTCACATCATCAGGATAGTTTGCATAACCCACCAAATTCTGCCCACGCAGAAGCATTTGGAGGGGGGTTCGTTTGACATATTTTTTGATAACCCTTATCCTATCCCAGGGGTCTTCGTTCAAGTAGCGGATACATACATCAAAAGTGGCACCACCCCACATTTCCAGGGAATGATAACCTACCTGATCTATTTTTTCAAGAACAGGTACCATATCTTCTGTGCGCATCCGAGTTGCCCAAAGGCTCTGATGGGCATCCCTCAGGGTGGTATCTGTGATTCTTGGTCTCAAAATAACTGCACCTCCTCCAGTTCAGGGAGAATAGAAAAAAAGAAATCGGTTAATTAACCGTTTTCTGTAGCTACTAGTTATCCATTTGATTATATCTTTCAGTCAAAAATCTTGCAAGACATTGATGGTAAGTATACAATATCCAACTATGGCCTGCAGGTTATAAATACACCTTCTGGCTTTAAAGATGTCACCCTTACTACCACATCTCTGATCTCCTCTGTTTCTGAACTGGAGAGAATGTCCTGCTGTATGATCACATTAACTGCTGTGTCCTGTATCATGACAACAGCATCCTTAAAACCTTGAGCAGTCACCAGTTTTTCCAATTCCGTTTCCAGGCATGAGCGTTCTGTAAGTTTCATCAACCCCTCTTGGGCCTGATCCCTGATCTCACTGCTTGAGGATGTATTGGCTGCTATTTCCTTTAAAACATCGATCTGCTGACTGCGAATGCGGTCTCTGGTCAACCTGCAGTCCACAAAAAACTCCTCTTTTTGTACATCATCTGAAATATCCTGTTCTTGTGCATTCATATCAACCTCTACATTGACCGGCGGCTGCTCCTTTTTCTCCGGTCTAAAACCCTGCACCAAAAGCCAACCCCCAAAAAGGAGCAGAGCGACGATTATTCCAGTTTTGATAATTTTTTTCGGTTCACACACATAAAAAACCATTCCCTCTACCTGCCTTTTTTCGGTAAAACTGAAACCTTATGCACAGGAATATCCAGAACAGTCACCACTGCATGCACCAACTTCTCCCGCAGCCCTGGATCTCTTGCTCCCTCAGACAGCACCAACACACCGGCAATCTCCGGCCGTGTTGACTTGATCAACACTGGTTCCTCTTTACCCCCTGACACAGAGCTAACCAACACCAGATTATCTTCTTCATTGACCTCAGTGGTCTGCCTGTTCCCACCAGACTGATCTTTCTCCTCAATGGTTCTGTCCTGGCGGGACTGATTTTGAGCATAATAATGCTCTGCACCTGATGCCATGGTAATGGTCACCTTAACATCACCTGCCCCGGCAACAGAACTCAAAACACTTTCTAACCGCTGCTCCAGCTCTTTTTCTGCCTGAGCAAGATCACTTTCTACCACCTCTTCCGCTGCTGTGGGCTCTGCTGATACCGGTGTTTCCTGCTGAGGAGCAAACCAACTGCTGGTGCAGATCATCAGAAACACACCTCCCGCCAGCACCAAGAGCAGTTTCCACATACCAGGAGTACGCAAAAAATGGCTCCACTTATTTATACTCCCTTTAAAATCAGTCATTTAACTCACTCCTTCCATCTCACCACCACCTGTTCTGGTTGCAGCCCATATAAAGCAACAATTGTATTCCGCACCTGCTCCAAAACCACTTGCTCTTCCATCTCGGTTCCCTCTGGTTCAACCTGCTGCCCCCTGATCTCCACTTTCTCTACAGGTTCAACAAAAGTCTCCTCTTTGGGTTCAATCACCAATTCCACCCTTTTCAAAACCGGTTGGTTGTCGGGATTATCGTGAGAAAACCCCAGATTTGCACTGGCCCCGGAAACCCCGGGCACCATCTGTGCCGCCGCACAGATCTGTTCTTCCAGTTGTTCTCCATAAGAAGCAAAGACCTGTTCGTTCTGAACCTTCTGTATATCTTCTCCCTGCTCCAAAATCAGGTCCAACTCCCTCTGGTTTCCCTGCTCCAATTCCACCTGCTGCAGGTGATCATCGTTAAGCCAGGATACCAGTGGATTTAGAATAGAAAGGAGCACAAACAATCCCACAACCACATCTAGAAAGCGCCGGGTCTCCTTTAAAGGGAGAAGCATTTCTAAAAAGGCAGCTAGAAGAACAATAAAGACAATATTTCTCACAATGAGGTGAATAGTTTCCATCAAAACACCTCACTAACGCAACATAACAGTCACATTACTCAAACCCACCATAATGGTAAGGGAGACAAAGAACATCAAACCTACAGCAGCAACCGCACCAAAAACAAGAAAAAGGTTGCTGCCCAGCAGATGAAGGCAATCCCCCAAATCCTGTGCTCCCAAAGGCTGAAGCAGGGCCGCCGCCAACCTGTACATCACAGCTGCAGCCAAAATCTTTATAACAGGCATAACACTCAGCAAAAAGATCGCCAAAACACCCAAAATCCCCACCGCATTTTTTATAAACAGGGAGCAGCCGGCTATTGCATCAACTGCATCGGTCAGCATTCCCCCCACAACAGGCACAAAAGCACCGGTCAAAAACTTCACTGTACGCAGACCGACACCATCTGTTACGGCCCCGGCTACCCCTTGAATACCCAGAATCCCGATAAAAACAGTTAAAAAAAGGCCGATTAAAACCATACTCCCATCTTTGAACAGATCTGCCAGCCGGGATACCTGAAAGCGTGTTGACAACTTACTGATGATACCCAGAACCGCTGCGCAAAATATTAAAGGGAAAACAATATTCTGGGTGAGAACAGCCAAAACATTTAATGATATGTAGATAACCGGGTGCATCAGGGCAACAGTGGTGAGATTGCCCATCGCTGCCATCATTGTCAAGACCACCGGAATCACTGACTGCATAAAACCCACCATATTGGTGATAGCCTCTCTCCCGGTCTGAAGCGCTATTGTAAATGAACTAAGAGCAACTGTGAGCAGAGCAAGTATACCCACACTGTGAGCAATTTTAGCCACTGTGTTCTGTTCAAAAGCACTTTGGAGGTGTTCTAACAACGCCAGCAGCGCGCCCATAACGATTAATTTTCCCAGTAGTGAGGTATGGGTAAGGAATTCACGAAAAAAATAACGGACAACAGAATTGATGATGGCAGACAGGTCCAAATCCAATTCCCCACTGCGCACATCTTCTAAAATCTTGGACAAACTGAAGTTAGAGATTTCATCTTGAATATCCTTGTCCATCTTTTCCAGAATATTTTCCAACTCCTCAAGCTGCAGTTGATCATACTGTTCTGAGATCAGGGATTCGGTATCTGCTCCCAGAGCTAACTTCGGGAAGAACAGGAGCCCGAAAGCCAATATTAATAATAACAAACAGCTTTTTACCCGCATTATCCCCCTCCTCCCATCTGAGAACACCGCAATTTATGGAAGCAGACGCACCACTACCTCTAAAACCGCAGTCAAAATAGGTAGAGCTAACAGCAAAATCAGCACCTTTCCAGCCATCTCTATTTTGCTAGCAATGGTGCCCTCTCCGGCATCCCGGCAGATCTGGGCGCCGAATTCAGCAATATAGGCAATACCCAAGATCTTTAAAAGAGTTATAAAATAGAATTCATCCACCTGTGCTTTTTGGGTAAGATCACGAAAAACCGTAATAATTTCCCCCATCTTACTCAGCACCAGGATAAAGACCAAAACACCGAAACCCAGTGCCAGCATCAGGGCCATTTCAGGGCGTGTTTCCCGCAGCAGCACTGCGAAAACTGCAACAACCACAGCAAACCCCACAATATATAAGATCTCCATAGCCCTCACCTCGACCGATCACCGGAACGGTTCGGGATAAACCAACCGTTCAGCAGAACCGTCCCCGCCGCGCGGTGTTCTTAAAATAAGTGAAAAACCGATCTCACCATATTGAACAGATCATTGATCAACCGCACCACCATGATCAGCACCACAACTACACCCGCCAGTGTCAGCATCTGGGCCTGTTCTTCCTTATCAGCTTGTTTCAGGATGATATTCAGCACTGAGATGAGGATACCTAATCCAGCAATTTGAAAGATCAGATTTACATCCATGACCATTGCCCCCTTTTAAAGCAGCAGCAGCACGATACTGATGCCCATTAAGAAACCCCCATACTGCCATAAGCGCACATTTCTCTCCTGGTCACGCCGCGCCTTTTCCTCTTCCTTTTGAAGATGCATAGATGTAAGAGTTATATTCTTATGCTGTTCCTGGCGGTCCGAACAACCCAGCAAATCACCGAAAGCAGACAAAATAGCATAATCTTCCTGGGTTAAAGCAGTAGATGGCCATGTTTCCTGCAGCGCATTATTCCAGGCCTCAGCAGTGGTTAACCCCTGATTATCAGCGAGATACTCCCCAGCTCTGCGAAAAATATCTGCTGTAGTACCGCCCCCTGCCTGGCTGATCTTTTTTAATAATGCAGGAAGTGGGGTGGCAGCATATACAATCTCAGTATCCAGCATCTGCAGAGCTTCCTGTAGTGAGCGCAGTTCTGCAGTACGCCGTGAATAATATGATGCCACTTTGATACCAGCCATTCCCATAGAAGCTATTACCAACAACGACCCGAATATTTTCCACATATTTGACACCCCTTGGCAGCTATCAACAGGTCAAATGCTCCCGATGTTCATTACAGACACCTTCAATGGTGCCTGGCCCCTTTCTCCTGCTCAAAAAAATATAACGCTGAAACACCCGACTTTTGATAATTTCCTGCAGGTGGGGACGCTCCTCCAATTGCTCCCAGGAGGAAGCATGGACAGTGGTCAGTATACTGACCCCGGTGTTAACCATCTCCCAAATCGCTGCAACATCCCCGGAGCGGCCGATTTCATCGGTAGCGATCACCTGTGGTGCCATAGAGCGCAAAAGCATCAGCATCCCCACATCCTTGGGACAGTGATCCAGGATATCCACCCGGGGGCCGAGATCATGCTGAGGTATCCCATCACAGCAAGCAGCGATTTCACACCTTTCATCAACAACCCCAACGGTCAGCGCAGGAAAGTGCAGCTCTGGAATACCATAGCTCAAAAACCGCACCAGGTCTCTCAGCATGGTAGTCTTTCCGGCACAGGGAGGGGAAATTATAAGAGTGTGATAGGGGCGCAGGTTGCGCAAATCCAGGACATAGGGGAGCAGTGGGCGTGATGCCCCCACTACTGCCCGAGCTACACGAAAGTTTAAACTGCTTATATCACGGAGTGTTTTCAGTTGGCCTCCATCCAGTACAGCCCTCCCGGTAAAACCAACCCTGTGCCCTCCAGGCAGGGTAAGAAAACCCTGTCTGAACTCCTCTTCAAAAGCATAGATGGACCCCTGACTGATCAACTGCACGGTTTTCTGTATCTCCTCCCGAGAAACAGAATAGGCACCAGATATCAAAGGGGATAACTCTCCCCTGTCATCTAAAAAAAACTCATTCTGCCGCCAGCGTACAGATAAGGGGCGGTCCAAGCGCAGACGCACCTCTTCCAGCCCATCGACAACAGAAGAGGGCAGTCTGCCCAGAATATCCCTCAAAGATGGAGCCAGAAAGGGAAGGATCTCTCGAAACCCGCTGGTTAACTGCAGCATCTGTCCACCCCCTGTCCTTCCGGTATATAGATATATATTTATGGATTACCATGTTTATGAAAATAAAAACACCGCTTGTTTAAAGCGGTGCTGGGTAAATGCTAAATTTTATAGGGTGTTAGTCATCTCTGGTTTCTTCATCATTCCCTCTTTCCCACCCTTCAGGCAGGGGCATAGAGCCATCATTGACAAAAACCACCTTACTGCAGTTCGGGCAGGTTACTTCGATGATATCCTCGTCATCGATGATATCAGATTCAAAGCAGATGATATCATGGCACTGAGGGCATTCCACCTCTACATAA
The DNA here is from genome assembly GCA_964653445.1 of uncultured Syntrophaceticus sp. Classification (GTDB taxonomy): domain Bacteria; phylum Bacillota; class DSM-12270; order Thermacetogeniales; family Thermacetogeniaceae; genus DTU068. Next base: position 9,776 of record CAZZEY010000021.1, read on the forward strand.
TCAATGTCATCATCTTCACAGCAGCATAAATCATCATCTTCTTCATCATCATCGATATCCAAATCATCTTCAAACAGCTCATCATCAAAACTATCTACATAATCCTCCAGGTCCTCCACAGCAACCTGCAGGTCCTCCATCTCATCAGCCAGATCGGCAATAATGTCGATAACTTGACTTAAGATACGAGACTCATCCTTGCCCTCTTCCAGCTTCAGGCCCTCTGCCAATCCCTGCAGGTAAGCTATCCTTTCCCGCAATTCATCCACTTTTTTAGACCTCCTGATATCATTATTTTAAGCACTTAATAAGTTAGCCTTTATTAAGCCCGTTCCAGGTATTCCCCGGTTCTGGTATCTACCCTCACTATATCCCCCTCTTCCACAAAAAGGGGCACCTGAATCACCAAACCTGTTTCCAGTGTTGCAGCTTTAGTAGCTCCTGTGGCAGTATCACCGCGCACACCAGGGTCCGCGGATACAACCTCAAGTTCCACTGAATTAGGAAGATCAATACCCATCAGCTCACCATTGTAAGTCAGCACATGGATATTCATGTTTTCCTTGAGGTATTTTGCGCTGTCCCCCAGCTGATCAACGGTCAGGCTCGTCTGATCATAGGTTTCATTATCCATGAAAACAAATGAATCCCCTTCACTGTAGAGATACTGCATCTCTTTCCTTTCCATGTGGGCTCTGTTAACCTTTTCCCCTGCCCTGAAAGTGCGCTCAATCACACCCCCGGTGCGGATATTCTTTAGTTTGGTGCGCACAAAAGCTGAACCCTTACCTGGTTTCACATGCTGAAAATCCACAACACTATAAACCTCTCCGTCAACCTCAATTGTTAAACCAGTTCTCAGATCATTTGTAGAAACCATCGTCTCCCTGCCCTCACTTTTTTATTATTCCCAAAATTCATCATTACAGACATATTTGACCCCAACTAATTATAAAACGATCAGATTTTTTGTAACCGGTGTCAGTATCTCACAGCCATCCTCTTTGACCAGCACAGTGTCTTCAATACGCACTCCACCCCAGCCAGGTATATAAAGCCCGGGTTCGATGGTGACCACCATGCCAGGCTCCAATACAGTATCCTGCCCCGGAGCAAGCCGCGGTGCCTCATGAACAACTAATCCCACACCATGTCCCAGAGAATGCATAAAATACTCCCCATAACCTGATTCACCAAAAAACTGTCTGACGACAGCATCAACCTCTTTCGCACACACACCTGCACGAACAGCATTAATTCCGCGTTCCTGAGCCTCTCTGACCAGTTCGTAGATCTCCCGCTGTCTATCGGAAACTGTTCCCAAACAAATTGTCCTGGTCATATCCCCGGCATATTCTTTGTAAGTTGCTCCCAGATCCATGGTGATGAATTCTCTCCGCTGGACCTTCTTTGCAGTTGCCATTCCATGGGGTAGAGCTCCTCGCTCACCGGAAGCAACAATGGTCTCAAAGGCTGGCAGCCCACCGCCCTGCCTTCGCATATAAAACTCCAGCATCCCGGCAATCTCCTGTTCGGTCTGCCCGGGATGTATTTCCCCCAAAATATAACGGAAAGCACTGGCTGTAATCGCGCCTGCCTCCTTCAGCAGGGCGATTTCGCTCTCATCCTTCACCAGACGCAGCTTTTCTATCAAGCCCTTGACCGGGTGCAGTTTTCCACGATAAGAATTCTGTAGCTGTTCCCACTGCTGATAGGTGAGGTAATCCTTTTCAAAAGCCATCACCTTTATGTCCTGGCCTTCAGTCACTTCAGCAAGGGCTGTGGTGAAATATTTTTTAACGAGAATAAATTCAAACAAAGGCGCTTCCTGCCTGGCCTGTTCCTGATACCTGCTGTCAGCAAAAAGATATGCTTCATCCTGGGTTAAAAGCAGAAGCCCCTCTCCCCCGGAAAAACCAGATATATATAAAACATTTTCCGGTTTTGCCACCAATAAAGATTGCAGTTGCTGCTCTTCCAACATATGCCGCAACCGCTGCATGCGTTTATGGTAAATTGAGGCCATATTGTCCGCCTTTCCGAAAGAAAAAAATCGCTTATCTTGTTAAAACAAGTATTTTCTATTATTCACATCTGAATCGTGTGCAGGCTGCTACCACCGTTTATTGATGCTTATTACGAATTGATCAGATGGCATGCAGCGGTCATAGCCAGCTGGTAGCTCAATGTACCAAATCCGGAGATCTGGCCCCAGACCGCTGGTGACACCACAGATTTGGCTCGAAAGGGTTCCCTGGAGTAAATGTTGCTCATATGCACCTCGATCACAGGGATATTAACAGCCCTTACGGCATCATAAAGAGCATAGCTGTAGTGGGTTAAGGCACCTGGGTTTAAGATAATGACATCAAAATATCCTCTGGCTTGATGTATTCTATCGATCAGATCCCCCTCATGATTGGACTGAAAAGCCACAACCTCTACTCCGGCAGCCTTACCCTGTT
>CAZZEY010000022.1:0-12031 GCA_964653445.1 uncultured Syntrophaceticus sp.
ACAATGTAGGTGGCCTTCCTGAAGATATGAAACTTAAGCTGCTGGAACCGCTGCGGGAGTTGTACAAGGATGAGGTGCGCCTCATCGGTGAGGAATTGGGCCTGCCCAGATATATTATCTGGCGCCAACCCTTTCCAGGTCCAGGTCTGGCAGTTCGGATTCTGGGTGAAGTAACAGAAGAAAAGCTCACCGTGGTTCGGGAAGCTGACTATATTTTGAGGGATGAAATCCGAAAAGCCGGTTTAGATAGAGAGATCTGGCAGTATTTTGCGGTTCTGCTGCCGGTCAGAAGTGTGGGTATCACAAATGGTCAGCGCACCTATGCTCACCCCATTGTTCTTCGGGCTGTAATTAGTAAGGATGCCATGACCGCAAGTTGGGCGCATCTGCCTGCTGATCTGCTGGACAGGATCGCCAGTCGGATAATCGATGAGGTGACAGGTATCAACCGTGTGCTCTATGATATAACCTCCAAACCTCCAGGTACGATTGAGTGGGAATAGTAATGGTGGTTGGTGGTTGGTTGTTGGTGGTTAGATGATTGAGTGTGTGTTCAATGAAGTCGGAAAGCACAGGGAACTATCGACCGAACGTGGTCGAGAATTTTCGATTTTTTTTGAAAGTTTCAAAAGGATCGTCCTTTTGTCACTTGGTAGGGAGTGAAAGCAGGTGGAAAAACATCGTGTAGGAATTGTTTTAGGGAGTGATTCGGATCTTCCGGTTATGGAGGAAGCGGCCCGTATATTAAGGAATTTTGGGGTACCCTATGAAATGACAATTGCTTCCGCACACCGCAGCCCAGATCTAGCATCTGAGTATGCACGGAGTGCAGAAGAGCGGGGTATTGAGGTGATTATTGCTGCAGCGGGGATGGCTGCTCACCTGCCTGGTGTTTTGGCAGCATATACCTGTCTTCCGGTAATCGGGGTTCCACTTAAAGGGGGTGCCCTGAATGGCGTGGATTCACTTTATTCTATTGTTCAGATGCCACCGGGTGTTCCAGTAGCTGCTGTAGCCATTGATGGGGCACGCAATGCGGCACTCCTGGCCGTACAAATGCTGAGCATCAAGGATCTGGACATGAGGGAAAAGTTCAGAGAGTATAAAAAGGAACTTGCGGAGAGTACAGCAAAAAAGGCTGAGCAGCTGAGGTGACACCCGTGCGACAGAACCGTACCACTGATTGGTCTCCGCCCGGACGGTTCGCTGTTTGGTCGGCGGAACCGTCAGGTAATAATGGAGCTTAAAGCAATAAAGCAAGCCTGGCACCTAGTTTGATAGTAAGGAGGTCTATGAAATGTATGAGGCATCGGTTTATGTGACTTTTAAAAATGGGATTCTTGATCCTGAAGGAAAAGCGGTAAGGAATGGTCTTGTGTCACTGGGCTATGACCAGGTGGAAGCGGTAAAAACAGGCAGGTTTTTTCTCCTTAAGATCAACGCCCAGGACCGCGCAACTGCAGAAGAAGAGGTACGCCAGATCTGTGAAAAACTTTTAGTGAACATGGTGTTAGAAGATTATACTTATGAACTCCGGGAGGTTGAAAGATGAAATTCGGAGTGGTGTTCTTTCCCGGTGCCAATTCTGCTGATTGTTATTATGTCATCGAACAGGTTCTCGGACATCCTGTTTCCTATATACAACCTGATGAGAGAGAACTGGGCCAATTTGACTGCATCATTATTCCCGGTGGTTTCTCCTATGGTGATTACTTGAGAGCCGGAGCACTGGCTGGAGCAACCCCAGTGATGGCAAGAATTGCAGATTTTGCGGAAAAAGGTGGGCTTGTACTTGGGATCGGCAATGGCTTTCAGGTTCTGTTGAATACAGGACTGCTGCCAGGAGCGATGCGTGTCAATGATAACCTTTTATTTCAGTGCCATGATGTTTTTCTGAAAGTGGAAAACAGCAGGACCCCCTTTACCAACAGGTACCGCCAGGGAGAGGTTATTAAATACACAATAGCTCATGGTGAAGGGAATTACTTTATTGATAAGGATGACCTGGCTCAGTTGGAACAAAAAGGACAGGTTGTTTTCCGCTACTGCACAGAGAGTGGGGATGTCATACCCGCAGCTAACCCCAATGGATCAGTGGGAAATATCGCCGGGGTTTGCAATGAAAAGGGGAATGTTTTTGGTCTCATGCCTCACCCTGAACGCTGTTCAGAAGAGATTCTGGGTAATACCTTTGGGCTGCGGCTTTTTTCGTCTATACTGGATTGGTGGGGTATCTGCCAGCAGGAAGGAGTGATGGCACATGAGTGAACAAAAACCTGTCTGGATGGAGATGGGGCTGAGTTCTGATGAATATGCAAAGATCTGTGAAATTCTCGGGAGAGAGCCCAATTATCTGGAGACCGGACTTTTTGCGGTGCTCTGGTCCGAGCACTGCAGCTATAAAAATTCCAGACCTGTGCTCAAGAATTTCCCCACAGAGGGGAAATATGTGATTCAGGGGCCAGGGGAAAATGCCGGTGTAGTGGATATCGGGGATGGGCAGGCTGTTGTCTTTAAAGTAGAAAGCCATAACCATCCATCTGCAGTTGAGCCCTATGAAGGTGCTGCCACAGGTGTAGGAGGGGTTGCCAGGGATATCTTTACCATGGGAGCGGTTCCTATCGCCTCTTTGAATTCTCTACGTTTCGGCAGTTTGGATGATCCCCGGGTGCGCCACCTTTTTTCCGGAGTAGTCGCGGGAATTGGCGGTTATGGAAACCGCCTTGGTACCCCCACAGTGGGTGGGGATATTTTCTTTCATCCCAGTTTTCAAGAAAACCCTCTGGTCAATGCCATGTGTGTCGGTCTGGTCGAACAAAACCAGATTATCCGCGGACAGGCAGCAGGCCCTGGGAATCTGGTAGTGGCTGCCGGTGCCAAAACAGGTAAAGATGGTATCCATGGCTGTACCTTTGCCTCTGAAGAATTGAGTGAGGAAACCAATGCCCCTGCTGTACAGAGAGGTGATCCATTTCAAGAAAGGCTTCTCATGGGGGCATGCCTGGAATTGATGGAAAATGGCTATGTTGTGGGCATTCAGGATATGGGTGCTGCTGGGCTTACCAGCTCCAGTGCTGAGATGGCCGGCAGGGCCGGCACAGGTATAGAGATAGATGTGTCTTTAGTGCCTCAGCGGGAAGAGGATATGACTCCCTATGATGTGATGCTCTCTGAATCACAGGAGAGAATGCTGCTGGTGATCGAACCACAGCATGAAAAAACAGTGATGGAAGTTTTTGCCGGATGGGGTGTTGAAGCAGCTGTTGTCGGCAGGGTGACCGCAGATGGGATCTACCGGGTGCTTGAAGGGGAAAAAATAGTGGCTGAAATACCAGTGAAAGCGCTCACCGATTCTCCTGTTTGGTATCCTGAGCAGCGGGAGCCAGAGTATTATCAAAGACTGCGTGATTGGAGGCCTGATGATTTACCTGTTCCCGAAGACTGCAGTAGTGTGCTGCAGAAGCTGTTGTCTTCACCCAATATTGCCAGCAAAGAGTGGGTATACAACCAGTATGACCATCAGGCTATGCTAAACACTATTATAGGGCCTGGTGCAGATGCAGCGGTGCTGCGCATCAAGGGGACGAAAAAGGGGATTGCTTTGACAACAGATGGGAATCCCCGCTATTGTTACCTTGATCCCCGCCGTGGAGGAGTTATTGCTGTTGCCGAGGCAGCCCGAAATCTTTCCTGTGTGGGGGCTGAGCCCTTGGCGCTGACCGATGGGCTGAACTTCGGCAGTCCCGAAAAGCCGGAGATCTTCTGGCAGTTCAACCAGGTGGTGGAAGGGATGAGTGAGGCCAGCCGCATCCTGCAAGTACCTGTTGTCAGTGGAAATGTTAGTTTATATAATGAATCAAAGGGAGAGGCCATTTATCCAGCACCTGTCGTAGGAATGGTTGGTCTTCTCACTGATGTGAATAAATGCACTACAAGCGCTCTGAAAGATCCGGGAGATGTGATTGTACTACTGGGTAAATTCAATCCCCAACTGGGGGCTAGCGAATACCTGGCTGTGATACACGGTTTGGAGCAGGGAGAGGTTCCTGAAATCGACTTAGAGGAAGAAAAACTGGTTCAGCTCTGCTGCCGTGAACTGATCAAGGAGAGGATGATAAAATCTGCCCATGACTGTGCAGAGGGCGGCCTTGCCGTAACTGTGGCAGAGTGCTGTATTTCCGGCAGAATGGGTGCAATCCTTAACCTGCCTTTTAGCGGAAGGGAAGATGCTTTGCTTTTTGGTGAGGTGCAATCCTGTATTCTGGTTACATGTACTCCCCGGAAACTGGATTGTGTTTTAAAAGCTGCAGAAAAGGTAGGCATCACAGCCGCGGTCCTTGGACAGACCGGAGGGGTGAAACTTTTGATCAGGGATCAAGTGGAGCGGGTCTTAATAAATCAGCACATTGAGGAGATGGAAAAGGTATGGCGGGGGAGTATTGCCAGTTATTACTAGACAATGATAAGCCCCATGAAGCCTGTGGTGTTTTTGGCTTTTATGCACCTGGGCAGGATGTGGCGCGGATAACATACTACGGGCTTTATGCTCTCCAGCACCGTGGACAGGAGAGTGCCGGTATTGCTGTTAGTGATGGTGAAAGGATCATCTGCCGCAAAGGGGTTGGTTTGGTTGGAGAAGTCTTCAATGAGGACACCCTGGAAAAACTCAAAGGGCAGACGGCTCTGGGCCATGTCCGTTACACAACTGCTGGAGACAGTACTGTAGAAAATGTGGAACCTCAGAATTTTTACTATAGGGATGGCATGATCGCCATCGGTCATAATGGGAGTCTGACCAACAGCGCTGAACTCAGGAGAGAACTGGAGGATACCGGCACCGTTTTCCAGAGCACAACTGACAGTGAATTGATCGTCAATATGATCGTAGGCGCCGGGGCCAGCGACATGGTATCTGGGATAGTCCAGACAATGGAAAAGATTGAGGGATCATATTCTCTGGTCATACTGACCGAAAAAAAGATGTTTGGTGTTCGGGATCCTTATGGTATGCGTCCTTTGTGTCTTGGGCGTTTGGGAGATGGATATATACTGGCATCAGAGTCCTGTGCCCTGGATACTGTAGGAGCCCAGTTTATCAGAGATATAGAACCTGGTGAAATTGTGATGGTCGATGAACATGGTATAACATCTCTGCGCCCCCATAAACCTCACCAAAGGGCTTTATGTGTTTTTGAGTTTGTTTATTTTGCCAGACCAGATAGTGTGATCGATGGATTGAGTGTCCAGGAGGCGCGCTATGCCCTGGGGCGGCAGTTGGCCAAGGAGTACCCCTTAAAAGGGGATATGGTGATTCCAGTGCCTGATTCCGGAATTAGTTCAGCTCTGGCTTATGCAGCTGAGCGCGGTCTTCCCTTTAGTGAAGGGTTGATGAAGAACCGGTATGTTGGACGCACATTTATCCGCCCGGTACAGGCATCAAGGGAACTGGGGGTTCGGCTTAAGCTCAATGCTATCCGCGATATTATAGCAGGGAAAAGAGTGATCATGGTCGATGACTCTATTGTGAGAGGGACTACATCCGGTAAGATCGTCCAGATGATCCGGGATGCAGGTGCCCGGGAGGTGCACCTATTGGTGAGTTCTCCACCTGTCACTCACTGCTGCTATTATGGGATCGATACATCCAGCAGAGGGGAACTGATTGCAGCCAGCCACTGTTTAGAGGAGATTCGTCAGCATATTGGAGCAGACAGCCTCAACTACCTGAGTATTCCAGGACTGCATGCCGCATTAGCTCCCTTTCGCTCGGAGGATCTTTGTGATGCCTGTTTTTGTGGAAATTACCCAATTCAGGTACCATGTAGTAAGTGATCAGTATTGGTCGTGTGTTTGGAAATGCTCTGCCTTTTACTGCAGGTGGGGTAAACTAACATAGGAACAGAATGAAGTCAGATTCGTTGTTTTGTCTGAATGTTTCCGATTTCTGACTTCCTGCCTCAGACATCTGTTCTTCGAATAGGTGGGTTAATAATAATGGATCACAAAAAATCACTTTATAAAGATGCCGGAGTGGATATTGACGCGGGTAATCATGCTGTTGAGTTGATGAAAAGGCATGTTGCTTCAACTCTGCGCCCTGAAGTTTTAGGAGGTATCGGGGGGTTTTCCGGTCTTTTTGCTCTGGACCTTAATCGTTATAACAATCCGGTGCTGGTTGCCGGTACTGATGGTGTAGGAACCAAGCTGAAAATTGCCCAGTTGGTTGGAAAACACGATACAGTAGGAATCGATCTGGTAGCCATGTGTGTCAATGACATCCTGGTGACCGGAGCAGAACCGCTCATTTTTTTGGATTACCTGGCCTGTGGGAAACTTGAGCCACAACAGGCAGAGGAGGTTGTGGCCGGTGTTGCTGCCGGATGCCGGGAGGCGGGTTGTGCCTTGTTAGGGGGTGAAACCGCAGAAATGCCGGATTTTTACCCTGTGGGGGAGTATGATCTGGCCGGTTTTGCTGTGGGTGCTGTCAACCGGGATGATATCTGGAATGGAAAAAAGATAACTGCCGGTGATTTCTTAATCGGTCTTGCCTCATCTGGTGTTCATAGTAATGGCTACTCTTTAGTGCGCCATATCCTTTTTAAAAAATGCGGGTTTTCTGTTGCAGATACTTTTGCTGGCAGCGGACGCACACTGGGGGAGGAGTTGTTAACCCCTACCAGGATCTATGTCAAATCGGTTCTGACTGCCAGGGAAAGGGCAGGCAGCCTGGTCAAAGGTGCTGCCCATATCACAGGTGGTGGAATGACTGAAAACATTCCCCGGGTGCTTCCTCCGGGGTTGGGTGTAGAGATCTGCCGCGGGAAGTGGCCGGTTCCGCCCATTTTTTGTTTTCTGCAGCAAAAGGGTTATGTGCCATTAGATGAGATGTACAGGGTGTTTAATATGGGTATCGGGTTTATCCTGATTGTTTCTGAAGATGCCGGGGAAGAGGTGCTGAATATCCTACAGGGATTGGGAGAAGAAGCTTATATCATTGGTAGAGTTTGTGAAAAAACCGGTGTCCATTATGTGGGAGAAGGTGAAACAAGTGCCTAAACGCCTTGCTGTTTTGGTGTCCGGGAGGGGGACAAACCTCCAGGCGATCCTTGATGCAGTGGAGAGGGGTTCTCTTGAGATGCAGGTTGTGGGTGTTTTCAGTGACCAGCCTGAACCTTATGCTTTTCAGAGAGCCAGGGAAAGGGATATTCCCGCTGTTTTTGTTAACCCCAAAAAGTACTCCAGGCGTGAGGAGTATGATGCAGCTCTGGTCCAAGAGTTGTCCGCTTTTCACCCTGATTTTGTCGCTCTGGCAGGTTTTATGAGAGTACTTACTCAAACTTTTTTAGATGCTTTTCCCGGGAGGGTGATCAATATACATCCAGCTCTGCTGCCTGCTTTCCCTGGTTTAGAAGGGCAGCGTCAGGCATTGGAATATGGGGTGCATTACAGCGGTTGTACTGTGCATTTTGTTGATGCCGGTATGGATACGGGCCCTATTATTCTGCAGTCAGTTGTTCCTGTACATCAGGGTGATACACCGGAAACCCTTGCTGAGCGCATTCTGGTAAAGGAGCACCTGGCCTATCCGGCAGCTCTGCAGTTGCTGGCAGAGGGCAGGATTAGCCTCTCAGGGAGGAGAGTTGTTATCAATTGGGAGGGGAGAATCCCACGACATCCAAGGGACTGTGTACTGGAATGGTTGAAGAGTAAAGATGTTATAAGGGAGGTTAACTGCAGTGGATAAAGCAGCAGGCTTGAAAGAAGGAAGAAAAAGAGCATTAATTAGTGTATCTGATAAACAAGGTGTTGCAGAATTAGGGCATGCACTGTTAGATTTGGGCTTTCATTTAGTTTCTACAGGTGGAACAGCACGCACCCTGGAAGATGCCGGAGTTAAGGTGGAGCATGTGGAGGAAGTAACCAATTTCCCCGAGATTTTAGGGGGGCGTGTAAAAACACTGCACCCGGGAATTCATGCCGGCATCCTGGCCCGGGATCTTCCCGCTGATCAGGCTCAGTTGGAGAAATTGGGAATTGAACCTTTTAGTTTGGTAGTTGTCAATCTCTATCCATTTCAGAAAGCCATCTCCAAAGAGGGTTTGGCTGTGCGTGAGGCTCTGGAACAGATTGATATCGGTGGCCCAGCGATGGTGCGTGCCGCGGCTAAAAATTTCCCCAAAGTGGCGGTGGTGGTTAATCCCAATCGTTATGACCAGATCATAGAGGAACTTCGTTCCCAGGGTGAGATCAGTTTGTCCACCAGGCTAAAATTAGCCCAGGAGGCTTTTTGGCATACAGCACAATATGATGCTGCCATTTCCAATTATTTAACAGGGGTCATGGTTGAAGAAGGAGATATCAAACCTCCGCAAGATACAAAGTTTCCAGTGAAAATGATGATCCCTTTGGTTAAAATCAATGATCTGCGTTATGGGGAGAACCCGCATCAGGACGCAGCTTTTTACAGAGATGAGACTAAGAAACCCTATGGTTTAGCCGGTGCTCGTCAGTTCCACGGTAAGGAGTTGTCCTTCAATAATATCCTGGACCTTGATGCAGCACTTTCTACTGTGTCAGAGTTCGAGGTTCCCGCTGCTGTGGTGATCAAGCACAACACCCCCTCCGGTGTGGCTTGCTCCAATGCTCTTGTAGATGCCTATAGACAGGCATATGATGCTGATTCTATTGCTGCTTATGGTGGAGTTGTTGGCTTAAACCGTACTGTTGATAAGGAAACCGCGGCAGCTATGGCTGAAACTTTTCTGGAAGCAGTTATTGCTCCAGCTTATAGTGAAGAGGCACTTACCATTCTCAGGGAGAAGAAAAATCTGCGAATTCTCTGTACAGGAGAGTTTAGTGAGCTAAGAAAAGAGATGAGTGTGAAAAGGGTAAGCGGCGGATTTTTACTGCAGGAATCAGACAGTTTAGGAGATTTGAGTAATTTGCGGCAGAGCTTTAAGGTTGCTACAAAAAGAAACCCAACTGAAAGTGAGTGGGATGACCTGATATTTTCCTGGATCGTTGCCAAACACGTTTTTTCCAATGCCATTGTGGTGGCAAAAGGGAGACAGACTCTTGGCATCGGCGGAGGACAGGTGAGTCGAGTGGCTGCTGCCAGAATAGCTTTGGTAAAAGCAGGGGATGATGCAGATGGCGCTGTCATAGCTTCTGATGGATTTTTGCCCTTCCCTGATACCATTGAATATGCGGCAAAGAGTGGAATTAAGGCTTTGATTCAACCTGGTGGTTCTATCAGGGATGAGGAAGTTATCAAGGCTGCAGATGCTGCCGGAATAGCTATGGTCTTTACCGGGAGGCGGCATTTTAAACACTAAAAAACTGCTCCCGCGCGGATGGTTCCACTGATCGGTCGGTTTATCCCTGCGCTTGCTTTTTAGGCTCCGATTGAACTTGCCCTAAGGCTCATCGCAGACGACTGCTGAACGGCTCCTATGATGCCATCCATGGTGCAGAGTAGCCTAGCTCATCATCCTGATTCGCTTCAGCTGTCGTTAACTGCTCCTTTGTCAAGGGCAAGTAACAACCTTCGCAGGTCGCTGCGCTAATAGGGATAAACCGAAGATAGCGAAACCAAAAACCGCGCGGCAGAACCGTCCCGTGATCGGTCGGTACTTTATCTGCAATGTGAGGAGGTATATGATGAAGGTTCTGGTTGTCGGTGGGGGAGGCAGAGAACATACCCTGGTTTGGAAGTTAAAACAAAGCCCACAGGTGGAAAAAATCTACTGTGCTCCTGGAAATGGAGGCATTGCCGGGGATGCTGAGTGTGTTGCCCTAGCAGCTGAAGATATAAAAGGGCTGGCTGATTTTGCCCAACAACAGGATATTGATCTGACTGTAGTTGGACCTGAGGCCCCTCTTACCGCGGGGATTGTGGATCTCTTCAAATCCCGAGGGCTTAAGGTTTTCGGGCCTGATGCAGAGGCTGCCCGTTTGGAAGGAAGTAAAGTTTTTGCCAAAGAGGCAATGACAAAATACGGTGTTCCAACTGCAGCCTATAAAGTTTTCCGCGACTTACAAAAAGCACTGAAATATGTGAGAGAAGTGAATGGCCCCTGTGTTGTAAAAGCTGATGGATTGGCAGCAGGGAAAGGTGTAATTATTGCTAAAAACAGCGCAGAGGCAGAGCAGGCTGTTCGGTTGATTATGGAAGAAAGAGCCTTTGGGAATGCTGGAGATGCGGTTGTTGTGGAGGAGCTCCTTCAGGGAGAAGAGGTAAGTGTCCTTGCTTTTACAGATGGGAAGACCATCAGGACACTGGCCGCTTCCCAGGACCACAAGCGTATCTATGATGGTGATGAAGGGCCAAATACCGGAGGAATGGGAGCCTACTCCCCACCACCTGTTTATACCGGAGATTTGCATGAAACAGCTGTGAAGGATATACTAGAACCGGTTATCCATGGCCTTGCAGAAGATGGCATCAAATACCAGGGTGTGATTTATGCTGGTTTGATGGTTACTGATCAGGGGCCCTATGTATTGGAGTTTAACTGCCGTTTTGGTGACCCCGAAACACAGGTGGTTGTACCACGCCTCAAATCAGATCTGCTGGAAGTGATGAACGCTGTTATTGAGGAGCGCTTAGATGAAGTAGAGATGGAGTGGGACCCCAGGGCGGCTGTTTGTGTTGTTGCATCTTCTGGTGGTTACCCGGGATCATATGAAAAGGGTAAAGTGATCACTGGTCTTGATCAGCTTCCTCCAGATATCTTAGTTTTTCACGCAGGTACTGCTCTTACAGATGGGAAGTTGGTGACCAACGGGGGAAGGGTGCTGGGTCTCACCGGATTTGGTGCAACAATAGAAGATGCAGTGAAAAGTGCTTATTCCGGAATGGAAAGAGTTCAATTTCAGGGGATGCATTACCGCAGGGATATTGCCCATCGCGCCCTGAAGAAAAGGAGTTCAGTTAAATGATCAAGTTTGAAGATGTCCAGCAAAATCCGGAGGTAGAGGTGCTCATGAAAAAGGTGCATGAGTACCTGTCTACTATGCTGGCCATCACCCATGATGAGGAACATGCTAAACATGTGGCCAATCTCAGTTACCGTATTTTAAAGATGCTCGGCTACCCGGATCGGGATGCGGAACTGGCAGCTATTGCCGGATATATGCATGATATTGGCAATGTAGTTAACAGGTATGAACATGGTCGAAGCGGTGCTTTGATCGCTTTTCACCTGCTGATGCGTATGGGAATGCCTCCTGAGGAGATCGCGGTTGTGATCGCTGCAATCGGCAACCATGAGGAAAGGTCAGGAATAGCTGTGAGTAATGTAGCAGCAGCAGTTATTCTGGCTGATAAATCTAATGTGCATTACAGCAGGGTGCGTAAAGAGGATGAGGCTACTTTCACCACCCGGGACCGGGTAAACTATGCTGCCCGGGAGTCATACCTTACTGCGGACCCTGATAAACGGGAGATCGTTATGCATCTGGAGATCGATACCACCATCTGTTCTGTGATGGAATATTTCGAAATATTTATGACCAAGATGCTTTTATGCCGACGAGCAGCCAATTTCCTCAACTGCCGTTTTGGGTTGGTAATCAACGGAAATCACATGCTGTAAAAAAATAAAGCCCACGGTTTACTTCCGTGGGCTTGATGCTGAGGATGTATAATTAGTAATCATCACGTTTTTTCTTTGCTGCTCTCTGAATACTACAAATGTTATCCAGGGGTATAAGTATCTCCCGTACACTTTGCTTGAAAGGTTTATCTACACCTGCCACAAAAGTGAATACATCAATAGAGTCATCATCAGCTGTCAGCTCAATAAAGTCTTTTCCGATCAGACTCAATATTCCTCCTTCAGCTTTCTTACAACAGTTCCCACAGGAGTACTCCACATTGACAGGTTTGCATTGAAACTCTTTATCGAGCCTCCCAGTAAAGTTTTCAAAAGGATTAAACATTCTTGCTTCAACTTTAGTTTCTTCAGACATAGCACTCATCCCCCTTGTGCTTTTTTTCATCATATGCTGGCGGAATACCATGTGTTAC
>CAZZEY010000023.1:0-11941 GCA_964653445.1 uncultured Syntrophaceticus sp.
GCTCAGGGAAGTCTGTAAGAGGGATTACTTTCACCTCTCCCCTCACACCAAATGGTGCAGCTATCTTTGCTACGGTAATGTACTCAACCACCCAGCACACCCCGCTCTTTGCTTACCTCTATCAAGAAACAATTTCTACAATTACCTTTCTCCCGATTTTATTGCCCTTAGCTTTGGCTAAAGACCTGATAGCCCTTGCGATCTTTCCCTGTTTGCCGATAACCTTACCCATATCACTGCTGGCAACTTTTAGTTCTACGATCAGAGCATTTTCTCCCTCAATCTCTCTGACCTCTACCTCATCCGGGTAATCGACAAGTGAGGCAGCCAGTACATTTATCAATTCCTGTACCATCGCCATCTTATTCAACCTCTGCTTCTTTTACCTCTGAAGAAGTATTGCGCTTCTCCCAAATGCCGGTTTTTTTGAGCAGTGCCCGTACTGTATCTGATGCCTGGGCACCCCTAGCCATCCAGTAAAGTGCCCTTTCCTCATCAATCTTAATAACAACAGGGTCTGCAACTGGCTGGTAGTAACCAATTTCCTCAATAAACCGACCATCCCGCGGTGAACGGGAATCAGCAATCACAACACGGTATGCAGGCTTTTTCTTAGCCCCAACTCTCTTTAAACGAATTTTTGTAGCCAACTTCTATATGCCTCCTCATTTACATAAAAGGAAATTTCATAGATTTTAATTTACGAATATTTTTGCCTGTACCAAGCTCGCTCAGCTGTTTAAACAGCTTACGGCTCTGATCAAAATGTTTCAGTAACCTGTTTACATCCTGGACCTTTGTTCCACTTCCCCGGGCTATCCTTTTTTTTCTGCTTCCACCGATGATTGTTGGGTTGCGACGCTCTTCAGGTGTCATAGAATTGATGATAGCCTCCAGGTAAACAAATTCTCTTTCATCAAGTTCATTCTGCAGTTTGCGCAACTGTTTTGCTCCACCCAAACCAGGGATCATTCCCAATACTTGATCCAATGGCCCCATAGAACGAACCTGCTGAATCTGCTCCAGGAAATCGTCCAGTGTAAACTCCTGTTTGCGCAGTTTCTGTTCCAGTTCTTTTGCTTTCTCCTGATCAATGTTGGCCTGTGCCTTTTCGATCAGGCTTAACACATCACCCATCCCCAGGATCCGGGCAGCCATCCTGTCCGGGTAAAAGGGATCCAGGGCATCAAGCTTCTCTCCTGTACCTGCGAACTTGATGGGACATCCGGTCACCCTCCTTACTGAAAGGGCTGCCCCACCTCGAGTATCCCCATCCAGTTTGGTTAAAATCAACCCTGTTAAACCCAATTCCTCATGGAAAGATTGGGCAATGTTGACTGCATCCTGACCGATCATGGCATCAACGATAAGAAAGACTTCATGGGGAGATACCGCATCCTTCATCTCCTGCAGTTCGTTCATCAACTCAGTATCAATATGAAGTCTGCCGGCTGTATCAATAATCACCAGATCATTGCCATGGCTCAAAGAGTAATCTACAGCATCCCTGGCAATATCTACCGGTGAACCCCCTTCTCCCTGGTCATAAAAGGAAACATCGATCTGCTTTGCCAGAACCTCTAACTGCTCAGCAGCTGCGGGGCGGTAAACATCTGCCCCCACTAAAAGCGGCCGTTTCCCCTGTTTCTTGTAGTAAAGAGCCAACTTCCCTGCAGTTGTGGTTTTTCCACCACCCTGCAGTCCCACCAGCATAAAGATGGTAGGCCCGTTACTGTTGAAATTAACGATGCTTTTCTTTTCTCCCATCAAAGCTGTGAGTTCTTCATTGACAATCTTAATGACCTGTTGGGCAGGTGTGAAGCTTTCCAGGACATCTACACCCAGGCTGCGCTCCCGGACGCTCTTGATAAATTCTTTGACAACAGGTAAACTCACATCAGCTTCAAGCAGAGCGAACCTTACCTCCCGCAGGGCTGTATTGAGATCCGCTTCAGATAATTTTCCCTTACCACGAAGCTTCTTAAATGTTTCCTGCAGCTTTTCTGCCAGACCTTGAAACAATAATTCTACCTCCCTTCCTGTGAAATATGACTGCCTTTTTCTTTCAGGAAACTATCGAGGAGTCTAAGCTTTTGTTCATAGTTCTCCAGTGATCTTTCAGCCCGCTTGAGGATATCATGGACGGCCTGTCTGGTAATTTTGAGATTCTCTGCAATCTCACCCAATGACAGATCCTGCTCATAATAAAATTTGACAACCTTCTGCTGTTTCTCTGTCAGTAAATTACCATAAAAATCTGACAACAAAGCCATCCGTTCAAATTTCTCCAGGATCACTTGATTCCCATCTGTCAAGGTTATCACCTTGACACCATTCTAATTGATCCTGTTCTTCCTGTCAATTATCAGTTCACCTCAGACAGCAGGCGTTTGACCCTGTCCTCTACCTCCTGAAAAACCCGCTCCCTATCTATGGTCAGCACCTTCTTATGTTCCATCACCAAATGACCATCTATAATCACTGTATCCACATCACCTGACTGTGCAGCATAAACCACATGTGCGGCCAGATTATGACGCGGATATAAATGCGCCTTATTCAAATCTATCAAAATTAAATCCGCTTTATAACCAGGTCTTAGCAAACCTACATCCTCTAGTCTCAATGCTCTGGCCCCTTCACTGGTAGCCATTTTCAACACCTGCAGAGCAGGCAGCACCAGGGGGTCCCCTTCATTGACCTTATGCAGCAGAGCAGCGGTACGCATCTCCTCCAGCATATCCAGGTTATTGTTGCTGGATGCTCCATCGGTCCCTATTCCAACTGTGATACCTGCAGACAAGAGTTTGGGGATGGGAGCAATACCACTGGCAAGTTTCATGTTGCTTTCAGGATTATGGGCTACAGCAGCCCCGTTTTCTGCCAAAATAGAAATATCCTCACTTGTCAGATGCACACAATGAGCGGCTATGGTAGGAAACTGAAAAACCCTACGGTCAAGTAGGTATCCCACAGGTGTTTTCCCATAAAGGTCTTTGATCTGAGCGATTTCATCTCTGGTTTCAGCTACATGAATATGAATCTTTGCACTGTAATCCTGTGCTATAGTAAGCACCTGGTCCAGGTAATCCGGAGGACAGGTATAAGGGGCATGAGGGCCAAGCCAGATGGATATCCTTCCATCAGCTGCTCCCTGCCATTTCTTTAAAAATTCCCTGCTTTCCTCCAAACCTACCTGAGCCTCTGCACCAGTACCGACCAATCCCCGGGAAAGACATGCCCGCATACCGCTTTCTTCAACCGCTTCCGCTACCCGGTCCATGAAAAAATACATATCACAGAATGTAGTGGTCCCCGACTCGATCATCTCCAATAGGGCGAGCATTGTCCCCCAGTAAACATCATCCTCGGTCAGGCGAGCCTCCATCGGCCAGATCATCTTTTCCAACCAGTGCATCAGAGGGAGATCATCAGCATAACTGCGGAGCAGAGTCATAGCTGCATGGGTATGGCAGTTGACAAAGCCGGGCAGACAAAAATAATCCCTTCCATCGATAACACGATCAGGCTTCCAGCCCTGGGGCACATTACCTTCCTCTCCCACTTTTATAAAGCGGTTTCCTTCGATAGCTACATCACCCTGTGATACCCTGGTGTCACTGTCCAGTTGCAGCAGATAACACCCCTTGATTAGAATCTTCATATCAATCAACCTTTCTGACCATAATACTCCAGGAAATTCCTGCGCAGTTCCTGCACATGACCATCATCAAGCAGATACGGCTTACCTGTCAGTTGTGATAAGAGGTATATCATCGCCCCTTTTTCTACAATCCGGCAAACCAGCAGAGCTTCCTCAAGGGAACACCCCACCCCCACTGCCCCATGGTTAGCCAGGAAAACAGCGGACCTATCTGCCAGTGCATCAACAACTGCATCAGCCAATTCCACACTTCCTGGAGGATGATATGGGGCAACCTTAACAGCACCCCCCAGCAGCTGAGCCATTTCCTCCATAACAGGTGGGAGGTCCCTATGGGTAACAGCAAAGACCGCGGCATAGGGGCTGTGTGTATGTACAATCCCATTAATCTCACTTCTCTTTCTGTAGATGGCTGTATGAAGCTTGGTCTCTGATGAGGGTTTCAATCTGCCCTCTATTGCTTCTCCCTCCAGGTTGACAACAACTAGGTCACCTGCCTTAAGGTTTGTATAAGGGAGACCACTGGGCGTAATCAGCATGGTATCAGCAGATAAACGCACACTAATGTTTCCCCATGTCCCGGCTACAAGACCTGAATTTATCATCTCTTTACCCGTATCCAAGACTTCCCGCACTTTCGCATCAGGTGGAATCATTTGCTTACACCATCCTCAGCAAAGTTTTTTGCCAGGTCATATGGGGGTTTAATAATCCCCTTTTCTGTGATAAATGCAGAAACCAAGTGATTGGGAGTTACATCAAAAGAGGGGTTGAGCACAGGACAGTCTTCTACAGTAACCAGATGGCCGCATATATTGCGCACCTCCTTTGGGTCGCGCATTTCGATTGGTATCTCTTGTCCTGTATAAATATTTAGATCAATGGTGGACCATGGGGCGGCCACATAAAATGGGCAGTTGTGATAATCGGCCAGAACCGCCAAATTATAGGTGCCTATCTTATTGGCAAAATCACCATTTGCTGCAATCCGATCTGCACCAACCAGTGCCAGATTCACACCTTTGTGAATAAAAAGATAACCAGCCATATTGTCAGTTATCAGTGTGTAAGGCACCCCTTCCTGCTGCAGCTCCCAAGCGGTCAGGCGTGCACCCTGCAGCACAGGTCTGGTTTCTGAAACAAATACTTCTACTTCTTTCCCCTGTTTATGAGCAGCCCTTATGATCCCCAAAGCTGTACCCCAACCTGCTGTAGCCAGCGCCCCTGTATTGCAGTAAGTCAGAATACGTGCCTTCTCAGGGATCAGAGATGCACCAAACTCAGCCATCTTTTCTTCCAGTTTCTTCTCATCTGTGTGTATTACCTGAGCAGTTTTAAGCAGATGCTTTCGTATCTCATTTAAAGGCCTATTTTTCACTTCCTGGTAGGCCTTGTCCATCTGTTCCAGCGCCCAGCGCAGATTAACCGCTGTAGGTCTTGTATGCAGTAGGTCCCGGGCTGCCTGTTTAAGATAATCTTCTAAAGAATCCCCTTTTATTTCTCGATAGTTGAATGCGGCCAGTGCATAACCATAGGCAGCTGCCACACCGATGGCAGGTGCCCCTCTGACTTGCAGAAGGGATATTGCTGCGGCAACATCCCTATAATGAGTACAAGTGAGATAATCTTTTTGGTGAGGAAGCATGGTTTGATCTAGTAGTATAAGCTGCTGGTTTTCCCACTGTAAAACATCCATACTATAACTGCTCCTTCTTTAATCCAAATCAGCTTTTTTCAAACCCAAAGAACCCAGTTCTGCTGCCGCATTGGCACATGTACAACTGCGTGTTTCCGGAAGGGAGGCTACAGCAGCAAAGATTAGATTGCGCAGGGTCTCCTGTGACCTGCTCATTACTTCGACAACCTCATGATGGGTAAGCGCTTTTTGTGATATACCAGCAGCAAAATTGGTAACCAAAGCCAAAGCCGCATAACAAAGACCTGCCTCCCGGGCAAGTACAACCTCAGGAACACTGGTCATCCCCACCAGGTCACCACCCAGCATATGGAACATGCGTATTTCAGCAGCTGTTTCATAGCGGGGCCCTTCAGTGCAGACATAGGTGCCTTGGCTGTGAACCTTGATTTGCAGTTCTGCGGCTTGCTCAGTTAAGTGCTGGCGTAAATCGGGACAGTAGGGATGGGTAACATCAACATGGAGCACCCCATCATCCCCACCCTCATAAAAGGTTAATGGACGGGATTTAGTGAAATCCAGGAACTGATCCACTAAAACGATCTCCCCAGGGTGAAACTCCTTATTCAGTGACCCCACCGCCGCAGTAGCCAGCACAACACCTGCACCTGCCTCATGCAGAGCCCAGATATTTGCCCGATAGTTTACCAGATGAGGAGGAACTGAATGCTGTTCCCCATGTCTGGGTAAAAAAAGTACCTCCTTATCTTGATAAAAACCGGTTTTTAAAACTACATCCCCGTAAGGTGTAGGAACCAACAGGTCTCTCTCCTTTTCCAATAATCCGGGGTCATAAAAACCTGTTCCTCCTATAATTCCCGCTTTCACGACTCACCCTCCTCAGCAAAAAGCGCACTCACAAATTCGTCACTATTAAAAGCCTTAAGGTCATCAAGACCCTCTCCTGTACCAACCAGTTTGACCGGTATCCCCAGTTCTTCGGCAATCGCCAGCACAATACCCCCTTTCGCTGTACCATCAAGCTTGGTCAAGACAATACCCGATATTCCTGTGGTATCTTTGAAAATTTCGGCCTGACGCATAGCGTTCTGTCCTGTGGCGGCATCAATCACCAGCAAAACCTCATGGGGTGCATCCGGTATTTCTCTGGTGATAACCCTTTTAATTTTACGAAGTTCCTCCATAAGATTCACTTTTGTGTGGAGACGGCCAGCAGTATCGATGAGAACCACATCAATTCCTCTTTTTTTTGCCGCCTGCAGAGCATCATATACCACAGCAGCCGGGTCCGATCCGGTCTGCTGTTTGATAATCCCGCAATCAGTTCTCTCGCTCCATATTTCCAACTGCTCGATGGCAGCCGCCCGGAATGTATCTGCAGCCACCAGGAGCACCTCCTGCCCATCCTTTTTCATCTGATAAGCCATTTTTCCAATGGTTGTGGTTTTACCAACACCATTGACACCAACGAACAGAACGACTGTAGGGGGTGTTGTACTGAACTTAAATGAAACATCCTCCCCCAACAAATCCCTCATCTTTTCCTGCAGCAAATCTCGTACACCATCTGTATCACAGATTCTTTGCTTTTTGACCTCCTGGCGTATCTCATCAATCAGATGACAAGCAGCGGCAACTCCCACATCAGCCTGAAGCAAAATATCCTCTAATTCTTCATAAAAATCTTCATCGATCTTTTTATGTACTGTTACTAACTCCGTTACTTTGGATACAAGGTTTTGACGTGTCTTGCTTAATGTTTCTTTCAATTTGCTGAAAAAAGCGGCCATATCAAATCACAACCTCACTTTATTAGTCAAGCCTATTGTACCATAAGTTGTCATAAGATATAAGAAACCTGCCAGTTTATTGGATATATTATGAAATGTACTGCTCTTTATCTTCAGGAGTGAATTCACTGAGCCGGACAGAAACCAGTTTAGAAACACCTGGTTCATTCATAGTAACTCCAAAGAGGGTATCAGCGATCTCCATAGTGTGATAGCGGTGTGATATTAAGATCAACTGGTAACCAACACTCCACTGCCGCAAAAAATTTGCAAAGCGAACCAGGTTTGCTTCATCAAGAAATGCCTCAATTTCATCCAATAAATAGAAAGGGCTGGGGTTTGACTGCAGCAGAGCAAAGAGAAATGAAATCCCTGTAAGAGATTTTTCCCCTCCGGAAAGAAGGGAAAGATGCCGCGGCTTTTTACCCCTGGGGATAACGCAAATATCGATACCTGTTTCCAGAAGATCATTTTTATCTGTTAGGATAAGGTCAGCATCTCCACCATCACTGAGCAGATGAAATATTTCTCGAAAGTTTGACCTTACCTCCTGAAAAGTTTTTTTGAACCTAGAAGATGCTACCCGGTCAAAATCAGCGATCATCCTGGTTAAAGAGTTCTTCCCCTGTTCTAGGTCTTCGATCTGTTCTTTAAAAAGGCTAATCCTTTCTTTAAGTTCTTGGTATTCTCCAGGTGCAGCAAAATTGACCTCACCCAGAGCTGCCATCTTCTTTTTCAGGAGAGCAGCATTTTCTTTTAAAGCGAACTCTTCTTTGCGCTTAAGAGTGTTTTTGGGATCCTGCTCCAACTGCATATTTTCTTCTGCCGCTTTGCTAATAATCTCATCCCTCTGTTCTTTAAGATGCTGTAGTTTGATACTGTTATTCTGAAGCCGCTGTTTGGACTTCATCAAAATCTCTTTCAGTCTAAGGTATCTTCTCTCTTTAGCATTGATATATCTCTCCCAGGCAGCCACCTGCTTTTTACGAAATGAAATTGTATCATCGATCTGATTTTTTTGTGCTGTTAAAACTGCCAATTGTTCCCGCAGATTTTTTTCCTGCTGGAGAATGCCAGACTTTTCCCCTTCCAGTACAGCCAGTTCTTGCTCCACATTCTTGTATTCCCGCTCCCGCAGTTCCAGTAAATGTTTGACCTGTTCCTTTTTCTGCTCCTGGTGTTTTAAATCCTGGGATACAGTACTATAGGATACCTGTGCTGCAGATAACCTGGACATAATATCCTGAGTTTTTTCCTCGGACCCGTGACGCATTCTTTCCAATTCCATCCTTTTTTGTCCGGCGTCCCCTTCCTTCGTCTTGATCAACTCCAGATCTTTTTCCAGTTCACAAATCTGCTGGTTTAATTCCTGCTGGTTGTATTGTAATTCTTCACTCTCTAACCGGTAGCCCTCATATAACTCCTCGAGCTTTTTCAGTTCCTGCATCCAGGTAGTGAGCCTATGTTCATTATCTCTTCTGGCATCCTCTTTCTGTCTGCAGTTTTCTCGGAGTTCTTGAACCCTCTTTTTTACTCCCTCCAGTTGAATTTGCAGCTGCTGTTTTCGTTCACCCAAAAAAGCATATCCTTTACGGTTCTGCTGAATCTTTGCCTCCAAATCAGATAGTTTCTGCTTGCGGCCGCGCGTAGTCGAATAACGAGCTTTTGACGCACCCCCTGTAAACAGTCCTCCGGCCTGAATCAGGTCCCCGTTAAGGGTTACTACCCGATACTGGTATTTATTTTTCTCAGCAAAAACACTGGCATTCTCCAAATTGTCCACCAGATAAGTTCTACCCAACAGGTATTCAGCCAGTTTTATGTGCTGCTGGTCACAGGTCACCAACTCCGACATCCTTCCGATAAAACCATTGACCTGTATCACATCTTTTTTCTTAGTGGACCAGTACCCCAGCGCACTAAGTGGGAAAAAACTTGCCCTACCACCTTTTTCACTCTTCAGATAGGCAATAGCATCTTGTGCTGCTTGAGGTGTGCTGCAGATAAAATGATGTGCTGCACGTCCCAAAGCCGTATCCAATGCAACTCCATAAGTGGGGTCGATCTGCAGCAGTTCCTCCACAAGCAGCGGCTTCTCCCCACTAAATCTTACCCCTTTAGACACTGCATGAAGAATCGTACGGACTCCCTGCTGATAACCCTCCTGATGGTTTTCAGCATCTTTTAATATCCTGTAATGCTCCTGCTCCCTATTAATCTCTTGTGAAAGAGAATTGAGACCTGCGGATAACTCCTCCTGTTCCTGGGTTAAAGCCTCTAAATGTTTCTCATTCTTCTCCAATTCAGCATTATCAGCCGCCAGTAATGCCTCACGCTCCCTGCACAACTGATCAAGTTCACTGATCTTTTCTTTTAGTTCTTCAATGTGTGCTTTTGCTTCTGTTCTCTTCTTACTGAGGGATTGCTGCTGACGGGTCAGCAGTTCTTTCTTATTGTTCAACACCCGTACTTCACTAACAAGTGATGTCTTTTGATGGAGTATATCAAAAATCTCCTGATCTATCTCTTCCCAGGTTCTGTTTGTTTCCTTTTTCTGTTCATCCCAGGATCTTTTTTCATCTTCTAATACATCTAATTTCTGTTGGACCTGCAGCCGCATTAACTTCAATTGTTCACACTCTGCCAACAGTTCAGCCAGTTCTTTTCTGGTTTCTGCCTTTCTTTCCACAATAACCGCTAATCTGGCCTTAAGTTCCCCTTTTCTGATATCACAGGAGGTTACTTTTTCCTCCAGGCGTGCACAGTCAGCATTGACCTCTTGAAGCACTTTCTGTATTTCATACAGTTTCCCCTCCTGCTGCTCGATACCTTTGCGCCTGGCAGATAAGCCATGCTTAAAGTCTGTCAGTTCTCTTTCCAGCGGATGAAAACTGCTCTCTAAATTACCAAGTGATGTCTTGATCTGTTCAGATTCACCAAACAGTACATCCTCCTTATTGCTGATCTCAGCCAACTGCCCTTCCAACAGGCGCTTTTCCACATCTCTAAATAACTGCAATAGTTTTTGGTACTGCTCAGCAACCTCAGCCTGCTCTTTTAATGGTAGGCGCCTTTTCTCTAACTCTGCCAGGAGATCCTGGAGCCGCGCCAGTGAGTCTTCGGTCTCCTTTAGTTTTCGCAGAGCATCATTTTTACGCTGGCGGTAATTGCTCACCCCGGCAACATCTTCGAGAAAGACCCTTCTTTCCTGGGGGTGCACCATAATAAATTCATCGATTTTACCCTGAGAAGTAATAGAAAAAGCCGCACGGCTGATACCACATTGAGCAAAAAGCTCCTGGATATCGCGCAAGCGGCACACTTTTTTATTTATAAGGTATTCCCCTTCTCCTGATCTATAAACCCGCCTTGTTATATTTACTTCCCGATAAGGCAAAGATAGGGTCTGTTCACTGTTATCAAAAGTTACTGACACTTCGGCCATTCCAAGGGGGCGCCGTCTGGAAGTACCAGAAAAAATAACATCATCCATCCGGTACCCCCTCAGGGAACGAGCACTCTGTTCACCCAATACCCACTGCACAGCATCTGTTAGATTGCTTTTTCCACAACCATTAGGGCCAACGATAACTGTAATACCTTTATCAAACTCAATAACTACACGTTCTGCAAAAGATTTAAAGCCTTGGATCTCTAACCGCTTGATGTACATGCATAACAACCTTATCTGGGTTCTACAATAAATTTAATTGCTGTCCTTTCTTCACCATCAATGTCAATCTCTACAAATGCTGGTATTGTAACTAAATCAACTCCATTGGGTGCAATAAAACCACGAGTAATAGCTATCGCCTTGATAGCCTGGTTAACCGCACCCGCACCTACAGCCTGTAGTTCAGCAAACCCTTTTTCTCTCAAAATCGCAGTAAGAGCACCGGCTACTGATTTAGGACTTGACTGAGCTGATACTTTGAGCACTTCCACCATATTTCCCCCTTTTTCTGCGTTTGAGGTATTGGAATTAAATTAGTTAATTCTACCTCAATTATAATAAATCCTTCTTGTTGGGGAATTATCAGTTAAATATATTTTTTGTGGCCTACTTTCTCATAACTTCTACAGCAGCCTGTGCTGCTCTCTGTTCAGACTCCTTTTTTGATTTTCCACTGCCTTTACCCATCATTTTGTTTTCTAAGAATACACCTGAAATAAAGAGTTTATCATGATCAGGCCCTGATTCCGACAACAGTCGATAGGATACCCGCTCTCTACCATTTCGCTGAACAAGCTCTTGAAGCATGGTTTTATAATCTCTTGAAACACCTTGAACAGCTTTTTCAATTTCACCTTTCATGAGCTTCCATAAAAAATCACATGTCTTATCCCAGCCCTGATCCAAATAAATTGCTGCAGTTAAGGCTTCAAAAGCATCAGCCAATATGGAAGGTCGTTTTCTCCCCCCGGAAAGGTCCTCCCCTCGGCCAAGTTGGAGGTGATCCCCAAGCCTTAACCCTTGGGCAAGATTAGCCAGAGATGGCTCACAAACAACTGCAGCCCTTATTTTTGTCAAATCACCTTCTGCAGCATCGGGAAAGTGTTGATAGAGATAATAAGCTACAGCTGCACCTAAAACAGCATCTCCTAAAAACTCTAATCTCTGGTTATGATGCTTCTCTTCTGGGTGCTCTGCCAGATAAGAAGGATGAATTAATGCTATTCTCAACAGTTCTGGCTGTTTAAAATAGACATCTATCTTTTTTTGTAATTGATCAATTTTGGGATCCAATGATTATGCCTCCTGGTATTCAATTGCCAATACTGCTAACCATAAAATCGAACCAGGCTTATTGGCGATCCCTAATATACTCC
>CAZZEY010000024.1:0-11817 GCA_964653445.1 uncultured Syntrophaceticus sp.
CCAAACGGCCAGCGCGGTAGCTCATTTACCATCACCTTCTTAAGGCTTTAACTCCCTTTTTATTTCTTCCATTTCGTAAGCTTCCAGGACATCTCCAATTTTTATATCCTGAAACTTATCAAGCCCGATCCCGCAATCATGCCCTTGAGTTACCTCACGGGCATCATTTTTAAACCTTTTTAACGAATCAATAGTTCCTTCGTAGATTACAACACCGTCACGAATAACACGCACACTGATGTTCCTGACCACCTTACCCTCGGTGACATAGCATCCAGCGATCGTTCCAACCTTTGGGATATGAAAGAGATCACGAACTTCAGCTCTGCCTACAGACACTTCTTTATAAATTGGCTCCAGCATGCCCTCTAAGGCTGCTTTAATATCATCTAAAGCCTCATAAATAACCCGATAAAGGCGTATTTCTACCTTTTGAGTCTCAGCGGCTTTTTTAGCATTGGAATCCGGCCTTACATTAAAACCAACCACCAGTGCATTAGATGCACTAGCCAGCATAACATCGGTTTCTGTAATAGCACCTACGCCTGAGTGGATAATACTTATTCGGACCTCATTATTATTTAATTTACCAATGGCCTGGATGAGAGCCTCAACTGAACCCTGTACATCAGCCTTTACAACCATGTTCAGTTCTTTGACCTTACCTTCTTTGATCTGCTTGAACAGTTCATCCAGAGTTACCCTTTCGGGAACAACGTTTTCCATCTGACGCTTTTTATCTGATCGTTTTTCTGCAATCTGGCGGGCAGTTCTTTCATCATCTACTGCATAAAGAGAATCACCAGCAGCAGGCACTTCTGACAATCCAAGGATTGCAACAGGTGTACCAGGAAGAGCTTTTTTAATCCTGCGGCCCTTAAAGTCATACATAGCTCTGACTTTACCAAATGCAATGCCCACTAAAATAAGATCACCCACTGACAGTGTGCCTTTCTGTATCAAAACAGTAGCTACGGGCCCACGTCCCTTGTCCAACTCTGCCTCAATTACTGTACCTCGAGCGGGACAATAGGGATTTGCTTTATATTCTTCCATTTCAGCGACAAGCAGCACCATTTCTAAAAGTTGATCAATGCCTGTTCCCTTTTTTGCGGAAACCGGAACACAGATAGTATTCCCACCCCATTCCTCAGGAACAAGCCCATATTCTGCAAGCTGCTGTTTTACATGATCAGGGTTGGCATCAGGTTTATCCATCTTGTTGATGGCCACCACAATAGGAACATTAGCTGCTTTAGCATGGTTGATTGCTTCTACAGTCTGCGGCATAACACCATCATCAGCTGCCACTACCAGTATTGCAATATCTGTTACCTGGGCTCCCCTGGCGCGCATGGTAGTAAACGCCTCATGCCCCGGTGTATCAAGAAATGTAATTTTCTTGCCCTTGTTTTCGATCTGGTAAGCACCAATATGTTGGGTAATTCCTCCCGCCTCAGTAGCTGTAACATCTGTATGCCTAATAAAATCCAGCAAGGAGGTTTTGCCGTGGTCCACATGTCCCATTACTGTGATAACAGGTGGTTTCGGTCTTAAGTCTTCCGGTTGATCGGCAATATCGTTCAGGGCAGCTTCAAACTGCACCATTTCATCCCTTACCTCAGCATCGAAACCAAATTCTGCTGCAACTAAAGTTGCAGTATCACTATCAATGACCTGATTGATGGTAGCCATCACTCCCAGATCTATTAACTTTTTGATAACCTCGCTTCCATTAACATGCATCAAGTTGGCCAGTTCTTGTACAGTAATTTTTTCCTCGATAAAGATGATCTTTTTGTTTTCACTGCTGTTTTCTACTGTACGGTTGGCATCTTTACGCTTCTTTTTACCCTTCCCACGTAACGAAGTTCTAACTTTTGCTAGAACCTTGCGCTGGTCCTGTTCCTTCTTCTGGCGAATCTCCTCTTTACGAACTTTTGCACGTTTACGAAAGTCCTTTTCTGTATCATCTTTTGGTTTATCATTTTTGTAGTTTTTATTATTTTTTTCTTTTTTATCGTTATTGCCTTTTAGTTTTAGCGCTCTTCTGATTTGCCCCACATCTTTTTCTTCAACTGTGCTCATATGATTTTTAATCGAATAACCCATCTGCTGTAGGTGGGAGACCAAGTCTTTACTATTCATTCTTAATTCTTTGGCCAATTCATGTACTCGGATTTTTGCCATTCAATCACCCCCGTTTTTAATTTTTGCCCTTCATTTTTATCAATGCTAGCTGAAGAGCTTCTGCCAACTGTTGCGTAAGTACAGCCCAATAGCAAGCAGGATAACCCATTTCATCGTTAAATTGTTCTTTTGTACCAAACTCAATAAAAGGTACACCTTTAGATTCACACTCTCTTATGATCTTTTTCCGAGTTACACCTGCATCTTCAGCAATAATCACTAATTTTGCCTTTTTCTTAATAACAGCATTAAGGCAGTTGGACATTCCACATACCACTTTATTAGCCTTTTTGGCAAATCCTAATAAATCAAAGCAGGTCAATTCTTTTCACCTAAGATCGTTTTTTCCAGGGCAGCAACTAAGTCCTGGGGTAGTTCCATCCGTAGTGCTCGTTCCAGATGTTTTCCAGCAAGAGCAGCATGAAAACAATCTATTTTACAGCACAGATAAGCACCTCTTCCCGAAATTTTCCCGGTTTTATCGATCTTAACCTGGCCTTCAGGTGTT
The DNA here is from genome assembly GCA_964653445.1 of uncultured Syntrophaceticus sp. GTDB lineage: Bacteria > Bacillota > DSM-12270 > Thermacetogeniales > Thermacetogeniaceae > DTU068. The sequence goes on from CAZZEY010000024.1 coordinate 2,699, forward strand.
CTAACAAGTCTTATCAATTCTTTTTTACCCTTGGTCTGCCTACAGCCCACACAAATACGCTGTGGCACTTTTTTTACTCTAGGCACAGTTGAACCACCTCTTAATCATCCCAAAAAACATCATTTATATCTTCAGGTATATCATCCTGCTCTTTTTCTTGTAAACTAACCTGGGAGGTGCTCTTAATATCAATTTTCCATCCGGTCAAACGCGCAGCAAGCCTGGCATTCTGACCCTCTTTACCAATAGCCAGTGATAGCTGATGATCCGGGACAATCACTCTAGCTGCTTTATCTTCCTCAATGATTTCAACAGAATCAACTTTAGCTGGACTCAAGGAATTAGCTATAAATACCTTCGGATCACTACTCCATTTAACTATATCGATCTTTTCACCCTTGAGTTCAATAACCACCGCCTGTACACGCATCCCTTTTGGACCCACACAGGCTCCAATGGAGTCAACATTCTCATCTCGTGAATGAACTGCAATCTTTGATCTCATACCCGGTTCCCGGGCAACAGCTTTTATTTCAACTATTCCCTCAAAAATTTCTGGAACTTCCAATTCAAAAAGCCTTTTTAAAAGACCTGGATGAGTGCGGGAAACCAGTATTTGAGGACCTTTGGTGGTTTTCTTGACATCAGTTATATAAGCCTTTATCCGGTCACCACGGTTATACTTTTCAGATGGTATTTGTTCAGAAGGCATAAGTACTGCCTCAGCTCGTCCCAGATCAATAAAAATATTTTTTGCTTCCTGTCGTCTGATAGTTCCGGTTATAATGTCACCTTCACGGCTGGAGAACTCCTGATAGATTAAACCTCTTTCAGCCTCTCTGATCTGCTGAACGACAACCTGTTTTGCGGCTTGGGCAGCTATGCGTCCAAAATTGCGCGGTGTCACTTCAATCTCAATAATATCCCCTTCTTTGGCTTCAGGATCTATTTCCAATGCCTCTTCCAATGAAATCTCTAGATTGGGATCATTTACTTCGGTAACAGCTGCCTTTCTAGAGAACACTTTAATCTCTCCCGTTTCTTTGGCAATCTCGATACGGGAGTTTTGAGCTGAACCAAAATTTTTCCTATATGCTGTCTGTAAAGCATGTTCAATGGCCTCGAGCAGTACCTCACTGCTAATACCTTTTTCTTTTTCAATATCTTTTAAAGCATTGATCAACTCAAGATTCATTTATTGTTCACCTCCCCGTAAATAATTAAAAAACCTTTAATCTTGCCTTCCCAATCAATTGATAAGGTATCCTCAGCTCACCATCAGCAGTTTTTAAAACTATCTGGTCATCTTCAAAATCTACCAAAACACCTTGAAAGTTCCGACTTCCCTGAATCTTGGTTTTAGTGCGCAAAGATATGTTGGACCCGCGAAAACGAATAAAATCATCCTCAGTTTTTAGCGGACGTTCCACCCCTGGTGAAGATACTTCCAAATAATATTGCTGAGGAATTATATCAGCTTCATCCAGAGCAGAACTGGCAATCTTGCTGATCTTCTCGCAGTCTTCCAGCTGAACTCCTTCGGGTTTATCAATAAAAATACGCAGATACCAGTTGGAACCTTCTTTTTTGTATTCCACATCCACCAATTCTAGACCTTCCTGCGAGATAAAGGGTTTAACCAATTTTTCAACTCTGGCACTAACAGTCTGTTCTTTCAAGAATATACCTCCATTCTCAGGTGGCAGTCATGGTATAATATGAAAGAGTGGGCAAAAACCCACTCTTACTAACCTCCTAAACATACTAGAGCCAATAATTTTGGCCGGCATCCTTTCATATTATAACAAACCCCACTATGTACTGCAATATATTAAGCTTTAATGTTTGCGCTTCATCAAGAGTAGTGTTTCCTTAAGGTAGGAAATAGCTTCATCCTTTTTCTTGAAAACAACCTCTCCGGTGGAGCGCCATTTAATCTCAATTAGGCCATCGGAAAGCATTTTTTTACCGATAACAACTCTTGCCGGGTAGCCGATCAAATCGGCGTCTTTAAATTTTACACCTGGTCTTTCCTTGCGGTCATCAAACAGCACATCAACCCCTGCATTTTGCAGCTGCATATACAGTTCCTCTGCATACTCCGCTAATTGGGGGTCACGCTGATTGACTGCCATAACAACAACCTCAAAAGGAGCTATACTTACCGGCCAAATAATACCATCCTGATCATAACTCTGTTCCACTGTCGCAGCCATGGTTCTGGTGATGCCGATACCGTAGCAGCCCATAATAACAGGTATCTCTTTTCCCTGTTCATCAAGAATTGTAGCTCCCATGGCTTCACTGTATTTGGTACCCAATTTAAAGATGTGTCCCACTTCAATGCCGCGCTGTACCTTTAAACCGGTTCCACAATGTGGACAGGGATCACCCTCTACAGCCACCCTAAAGTCACCATAGTGATCAACCTGGTAATCCCGTCCCGGATTGACATTGACATAATGGTAACCCCTTTGATTAGCCCCTGCAACAGCATTGAACAAATACTGAGTTTCCAAATCACCCAGAACAGTCACATCGGTTTTTTCACGCAGACCAACAGGTCCAGCAAAACCAATGGGTATGCCTAATTTATCCATTTCACTCTCTTCAGCTATCTCCAAATTGTTGGCACCTAAAAAATTGAGAACTTTAACTTCATTAACCATGCGGTCACCCCGCACTAGCACAACAACTAATTTACCATCCACTATATAAAAGAGGGATTTTAATACTTTTGTAGGTTCAACCTGAAGGCAAGAGGCAACATCTTCTACAGTGCGTGCCCCTGGGGTGGCTTCTAACTGCAGTGTTTTGGCAGCCTCTTCTTCTTCTGAGCCACGATAAAAACAGGGTGTTTTTTCCACATTAGCTGCATAGTCACACACTGGGCAGTAAGTTAGTTCTGCCTCACCAGTATCTGCAATCACCATAAATTCATGAGAATGATCCCCGCCGATGGCTCCTGCATCTGCTTCTACTGACCTGAAACGCAACCCACACCTGCTGAATACTTTGCTGTAGGCCTCATACATTTTCTGATAGCTCACTTGTAAACCATCTTCGTCCTTATCAAATGAATACAGGTCCTTCATAATAAATTCCCGCCCTCGCATCAAACCAAAACGTGGGCGTCTTTCATCACGATATTTGTTATGGATCTGATAGAGGAGCAGCGGCAGTTGGCGGTATGATTTTACCTCCTGGCTGCATAAATGGGTGATCAACTCCTCATGGGTGGGACCAAGGCAAAAATCACGCCCATGACGATCCTTTAAACGAAACATCTCTGGGCCATAAACATCCCACCTCCCCGATTGGTGCCACAGTTCTGCTGGTTGAACAATAGGGAGCAGTAGTTCTACACCACCTGCGTGATCCATTTCTTCTCTGACGATTGTTTCAATTTTTTTAACTACCCTGTTGCCTAAAGGCAGAAGAGTATAAACACCTGCTGCCACCTTTCTAACCATTCCAGAGCGTAAAAGAAGTTGGTGGCTGATAGTATCCGCTTCTGCAGGCACCTCCCTTAGGGTAGGGATCAGCATTTGTGTTACCCGCATTTATTTTGCTTCCTTTCCTCCAGTATTTGATTTAACTCTGCTATAAGAGTTTCCACCAGTTCACTTTCAGGAACCTTTCCTATAAGCCTGCCCTTTTTAAATAGGATACCACATCCTTTGCCTCCTGCGATACCTATATCAGCATCTTTGGCCTCCCCTGGCCCATTAACCACACAACCCATAACAGCTACCTTTATATCTTCACCCACAACCGGAAGTCTCTTTTCCACCTCATTTAAGATCTTAAAAAGATTGATCTGGCAGCGCCCACAGGTAGGGCATGAAATCAGATCGATACCCCCACTTCTAAGCCCCAGTGACTTTAGGATTTGTCTTCCTACCCTTATCTCTTCGTGTGGACTCCCTGTTAAAGAAACCCTGATTGTATCACCAATTCCATCTGCCAGAAGAGATCCGATACCGATGGCAGATTTGATTGTTCCCACCCACGGACCTCCTGCTTCAGTTACTCCCAGGTGCAGGGGGTAGTCCACTTTTTCCGATAAAAGACGATAAGCCTCAATGGTCATCGGAACTGATGTCGCTTTCACAGAGATGACAATATTATAAAAATTCTCCTGCTCTAAGAGTGCAGCATGTTTTAAAGCACTCATTACCAAACCCTGGGCTGTTCTACCATACTGCTCAGCGATGTTCTTATCAAGAGAGCCCATATTCACGCCGATTCTGATGGGGATCTCCTTTTCAGCGGCAGCTCTTGCCAGTGTGTGAACCCGATCTGCTCCCCCGATATTGCCTGGGTTGATACGCAGAGCATCAACCCCATTCTCTATTGCTGATAAAGCCAACCGATAATCAAAGTGGATATCTGCCACCAATGGAATAGAAATATTATTTTTAATTTCTCTTAATGAATCGGCTGCTTCCCTGTCAGGAACAGCCACCCTAATAATATCACAACCCAACTTCTCCAATTCCTTGATCTGAGCAGTGGTTGCAGCAGCATCCCGGGTATCTGTTTTTGTCATGGTCTGCACTGATATAGGTGCTCCACCACCCACAATAACATTGCCCACTTTTACCTGCCGTGTTTTATGCCCCTTGTCAAGCATTAATGTTAACCCCCATTGATGATGCGAGCAATATCATTATAGGTAATCAAAATAAAGAACACCATAAGCAGAGCAAACCCTATTAAGTGAATGAAATTTTCTTTTTCAGGAGAAACCGGTTTCCCGCGCAGACCCTCAATGGATAAAAACATTAATTTGCTTCCATCCAGTGCAGGAATAGGAAGTAGGTTGATTATAGCCAGGTTGATTCCTAAAACTGCGGCAAAAATCATCAGATATCCCAAACCACCCCTGGCAGCTTCCCCGATGGCTACTGTGATCCCTACTGGACCGGCTACATCATCTGTCGAATATTTGCCAGCTATCAATCCACCCAGACTCTCAAAAACCAATTTAGAAAACTCAAAGGACTGACTCAAACCCAATTGTATTGCTTGAAAAAACCCCTGCCTCTGCCAGATAACCGACTGGGATATACCGATTTGATATATTTCCAATTGAGGATCATATTTTGGCTTAATTTGAAAAGTATGTGTCTGGTTATTTCGCTCCACAACCAATGTCAGTTCCTGTTCTCCACTTTCTCTGATGCTCTCTGCTACTTCATCCCAGTTTTTTGTTGGTGTGTCATTAATGGAGATTATTTTGTCCCCACCCTTCAAACCTGCTGACATCGCTGGGGTTCCCTGTATTACTTCTCCAATAACATTTGTGTTTGAAGCAACAGGAATCCCTATTACTCCATAGGTGATAACTATAAGCAGAATAGCCACCAAAAAATTCATCACAGAACCGGCCGAGATCACCGCAAAGCGGTGTTTCAATGGTTTAGTGTTAAAACCGTTGACAGAATTTTCATCTTCAGGGTCCTCTCCTGCCATTCTTACATAACCACCCAAAGGCAGCACTCGCAGGGAATACATGGTGGAATCATCACTCTTTTTATAACCCAGCAGTTTAGGACCAAATCCAATGCTGAATTCATCTACTTGGATGCCCACCATTTTAGCAACCATAAAATGGCCAAGTTCATGTACGAAGATCAAGAAACTTAATACCAGGATCGCAATGATGATTATCACTTTTTACCTCCTGTTGAAAAATCATTGAACTCGAATAAGCCGACAGGTACAGTCTCTAGCCCACTTGTCAGCATCCAGGATCTCCTCAAGTTCCATTACCCCTATTTTAGGGTTATGTAAACTCATAACCTCTTGCACAAGCTCAGAAATAGCTGTAAAAGATATCTTACCCCTTAGAAAAGCATAGACAGCCTCTTCATTAGCAGCATTCAAAACTGTGGTCATTGTCCCTCCGATTTTACCAGCTTCTCTGGCCAATCTCAAGCAGGGGAAACGATCACTATCAGGCTTCTCGAAGGTCAACTCCCTTACCTGAACAAGATCTAGTTTCTTTACCTCATTGCTTTTCCTCTCCGGGTAAAAAAAGGCATATTGAATCGGGATCCGCATATCAGGATATCCCATCTGTGCGAGAACAGAACCATCCTGGTAGGCTACTAAGCTGTGAATAATACTCTGGGGGTGAATCACAACTTCTATGTGGTCATAATCGATATCAAACAACCACCTGGCCTCAATAATTTCTAAGCCTTTATTCATCATAGTAGCTGAATCGATAGTTATTTTTTCACCCATCTGCCAGGTAGGATGACGCAAAGCCCTTTCAGGAGAAACTTTTTTCAGGTCTTCATACCGCATCTTCCTAAAAGGGCCTCCTGAAGCTGTAAGTATCAGCCTATCAACAGCTGAAGATCTCTCCAAACACTGAAAAATAGCCGAGTGTTCACTATCAACAGGAATAATTTGGACCCCTGCTTTTTGAGCGGATCTCATTACTAAATCTCCGCCAGCCACCAGTGTTTCTTTATTGGCCAAAGCGATATTCTTATTATGAGAGATTGCCTCGAGAGTGGGAAGCAGTCCAGAAAGGCCGCTAACAGCTACAAGGATTAAATCAACATCTGGATGGCGGACAAGCTCTAAAAGCCCTTCGTCACCTGACAAGCAGTGGGTTTTTTCTCCATCTAACCTCTGAGCAAATACCTCTGCAGCATCAGTATCCTGTACTGCTGCAAAAGGGACATGAAAGGCCTTAACCTGTTTCTCCAATAATTCGATATTCTTTCGGGCAGCAAGACCCAACACATTAAAATAGGACTTGTGCCATTCTATAACATCAAGGGCCTGCCTGCCAATGGAACCTGTGGAGCCAAGAATAACTATATTTTTTTTCATAAATACACCCTTTAATCATTGTTTACAAAAGCTTTATAGATGATTACAACTGCTGGTCCGATAACAAAACCCCAGATCCCAAGCAGTCTATATCCAAGATAGAGCGATACCAGTGTGGTCAAGGGATGGAGACCTATATTTTCTCCCACCAGCTTAGGTTCTAAAATCTGTCTTACAACAATGAGTATACCATAAAGAACCAAAAGCCCGATTCCAAACTTCGCATTACCGGTTATGATCATCCCGATCCCCCAGGGCACATAGATTGTACCTGGTCCCACAACAGGCAGCAGATCTAAAAGCGCAATCACAAGAGCTAGCACATGAGCATACTTCACACCAAAGATAGATAAGCCGATAAGTGACAAAAAACCTGTAATGGTAATAAGAATTATAATTGCTTTAATATAGCCCTGTAAAGCCCGCTGTAATCCCCTGCTAATCCTGTGCAGAGCATTATTCCAGTTTTCAGGGGTCAAGGTCTGGATAAACAAAGAGACGTTATTCTTTATCATTTCGTAATCCCGGGCGAAAAAGAAACTGATAATAAGTGTCAGCACCAGAAGAACGAAATACTCGGGCAGAGCAGCAACAAAATTAAAGAAATAAGTCAGGAATCCTGAGATAATGCTCTTGATAACATCCAGACTTTCCCATAACTCCTGGCCGGTTTCCTGAATAACATCTGCTGGTATACTAAGTCTTTCCAAGAAGTACTGCAGTTTCTCCAAACCCAGGTTAAGGGTCCACTGATTCAGGTCACGAGAATAATTTGTTAAGTACACAGAGAGATCAACCAACTCCTGAATCAAATTAGAGAGCAGCACATAAAACAGCCCACCGACGAGAAAAAAAAGGATTAACATTGAGAAAAGCGTTCCCACTGTTTTGGGAAAATGAAGCTTATTTTCAAAAAACCTGACAAGAGGATTGAGAATAACAGCTATCAGATAAGCAATAATAAATGGGATCAAAATTTTAAAGCCAGTGGACAGCATAGTAGCCAACATCGGCCAAAAATTACGCACAAAAAAGTATATAGCTGCACCCAAAAGCAGTACAGTTAAGGTTTTCAAAAAGAAAGTTACTACCCTTTCTAGCGAAGGTGACAATGTTTCACTTCCTTTTAAAATAAAATAAACTTAATGAAAAGGTATGCTGCTGGGGCACTGAAAAGAATGCTGTCAAAGCGATCAAGGATCCCACCATGACCGGGAATCAAATCCCCTGCATCCTTAATCTTAGCTATTCTTTTTAGTGCAGATTCTACAAGATCACCGATCTGAACAACAAAACCGATCAATAAACCAAATAATAGAGTTAACTTACCCGGAAATAAAGGATAAAACAACTGAAATAATAAAGCTCCTACAAGGCAAAAGAGCAATCCCCCCACTGATCCCTCTATAGTTTTATGTGGACTAACTTCAGGAGCCAATTGTCTGCGGCCAAAACGCATACCAATAAAATATGCTCCTATATCACAGATCCAGGTAAGAATAAACACCAATAACAATATATCAAAACCATAAGGTTCAATTTTTCTAATTAGGATAAGACAGCTTAATAAAACACTGATATAACAGATTCCCAGATAGGATGCTGCCAAATCTCCCAAACCATATTTGGGAAAACTAAACACCAGCAGCATTAGATGGAGCAGTAAATAAATCACCAATCCAGCGAACAAAAAACTGCCTTCATCTTCTGCAGGTGCGAAAAATGCTATTAAAGGAAAAATTACAGCACTGCCATACAGCAGTAAATGTGGTATTTGTAGATTCATCTTTCGGCAGATGCGCTGCAGTTCAAATAAAGCAATTCCTGCTAATAAAATGATGAAAATAAGTAGAGGTATACCTCCCGTATACGCTAAAATAAGCAGAATAGGTATACCAATCAAAGCGCTCAATATTCTATCCTTTAGCAAATTCCTATAGCCCTCCAAAACGGCGATTTCTATTCTGGTATGCTATTAAAGCTTTCAAAAATTCTTCCTCCCGAAAGTCTGGCCAATAAACATTGGTAATATAGAACTCAGTATAAGCAATCTGCCATAATAAAAAATTACTGATCCGCAGTTCACCTGCAGGTCTGATCAACAGATCGGGATCCGGTAGATTACCTGTATAGAGGTGTTTTTGTAATACTTCCTCTGTAATATCCTCAGGCTTTATTGTCCCTTCTGCGACCAATCGAGCAGTTTTGCGAACAGCATCCACTATTTCAGTTCTTCCTCCATAATTTAAAGCAATATTTAAGAT
>CAZZEY010000025.1:0-11409 GCA_964653445.1 uncultured Syntrophaceticus sp.
CCACAACAATCTGCTTGATCTGTAGTTCATGTGCTTTTTCCACCGCCAGCTTAGCAGTATGTTCAGTGTTCTCTGGCCCTTTTTCTTTCCAGTACATAGATAACACCTTCCTTTAAAAGTTTATTTTATAATAGTTTACCTAAAACTCACAAATCGTTTCACTACTAGCCTTTATTTTAAAACAGGCAAGTAAAAAACTACTTGATAAAGGATGATTAATAGAAAGACGAGAATTATTCATATATCAAATAGTATTGGTTGGGCAAAGTCTGGGTACCTCTAAACCGAAACAGGCCTATCAGAACGGGCTGGAAGCGGTCAGGATGTCTCTTGTTGTTATGAGTATGACAGGGGTTATTTTTCTGCTTTTTCCCTCTATTATTGTGGGCATATTTACCAGTTCACATCAAGTGATGGAATTAGGGTCCCTCTGTCTTAGAATTACTGCCTTTGAGCAGCCTGCTCTGGCTGTGGAGATGGTGCTGGCAGGTGCACTGCGTGGAGCAGGGGATACACGTACTCCTGCTGTGATCACTATTTTGGCTACCTGGCTGCTGCACATACCTTTCTTTTATCTCTCTGTTTTTGTTTTTCACTGGGGGCTACCTGCTATTTGGGCTGTTAATGTGTTGGATTGGTCGGTACGGGCGATGTTGTTAGCTGTACAATACCGTCGCGCCCGTTGGCAGCAGATATCAATTGAATAGTCAGACTGATCACCAGGAACGGTTCTACTGATCGGTCTCTGCTCAGCGGAATCGCCCAGATGAGCGGTTTATCCCTGTTGGCCAGACGCCTAATTCAATATTCAAATTTGTTTGTTAGGCTGTGGTGCTGTCCACCACCTTGGTTATCTGCATGACCCAAAAACCTTTCTGAAGTGGAAACCGTAAACCGCAAAGGTAATTGCCTCCGGCAGAAAACGGGGGTATTTGATTAATGTTCTGATTAGGAACTTCCAGTAGTGGCGCCGCCCTTTTTCCAGAACGCCCAATATGAACATTGCTCTAAATAGGGCTTTAACATAGCAAAAGCGCAGCATGTTGATGCTTTTTCTCTGGGCAGGTTTGAATTCCTTAAAAAACTCCATCACCCGATCATAGTAGGACTTTGGGTCATAGATGGTGGTGACGATCTTTTTGTAACCACTGGTAAGTTTCTGAATGCTCATTTTAGGAATGAAGTTTAGGGACAGATCGGTATTATCTCCGGTAAAGTCACTGTCAGGTAGAATACGGTTTTCCTTTTTTAAACGCTTAAACAGTTTTGTTCCTACCGGTGCCTTGAGCAGCCCCACCATCGCGGTGACGATACCGCTTTTTTGTATAAAATTGATCTGCTGTTCGAAGATAGAAGGTGTATCACTGTCAAAGCCCACGATAAATCCGCCTGTTACCTGGATTCCGTAGTTTTGGATTTTTTTGACAGATGCCAACAGGTCCCGGTCAGTATTGTGGAATTTGTTGCATTCCTGCAGGCTGTTTTCATCAGGTGTTTCAATTCCGATAAAAACAGAGGCAAAATTTGCACTCCGCATCATTTGAAGCAGGTCGTTATCATCAGCAAGGTTAATTGAAGCTTCTGTTATAAACCAGAACGGGTTTTTATGCTCCTCCATCCATTTGATTAGAGCGGGAAGCACCTCTTTTTTCAGTCGTACCTTATTCCCGATAAAATTATCATCAACAATAAACACTCCACCCCTCCAACCGCGGCTGTAGAGGTTTTCTAGTTCTTCTATGAAACGATCAGTTGGTTTTAAGCGGGGTTTCCTCCCATAAAGAGTTGTGATGTCACAAAATTCACAATCAAAGGGACACCCCCGGGAAAATTGAATGCTCATTGTGGAGTAGTCATACAAATTGATTAATTCCCATAAAGGAATGGGAGTATTCTCCAGGGAAGGTTTTTGATCAGTGTTGTATATATGGGCAGGCCGCCCTTTTTCCAAATCTTTGAGAAATGCCTGCAGGGTAATTTCAGCTTCACCTAATACCAGGTGGTCTACTTCCGGGAATTTCTCCGGTTCTGAAGTAAAAAGAGGACCACCAGCTATTATTTTGACACCCAGCTCCCTGCAGCGTTTGATAACTTCTTTGGTGGATTTCTGTTGGATAGACATGGCGCTGATCATCACATAATCAGCCCATTTCAGATCTTCATCTTTTAGTTTATGGACATTCATATCCACCAATTTTTTTTCCCAATCCTCTGGGAGTAGGGCTGCTACGGTTAAGAGTCCCAGTGGGGGAAGGGCAGCCTTAAGGCCGATAAATTTGAGGGCGTGATTAAAACTCCAAAAACTGTCAGGATATTTGGGATAAATAAGCAGAGATCTCATAATATCACTCCTTTGGTACAATATTACCATTAAAATAATGAAGTATCAAATGTATATATAAATTTTTTCGCATAAAGCAAAAATTATTCTGAGTTTTATAATAGGTGTGTTGTATAAGGAAGGGGCTGAGGAACTAGCGTACAGCTTTATTAAAGGCCTCCTTTACAACGTCAAGAAAAATGTAAACCAGCTCGGGGTCATAGTAGACACCTGATTTTTTTCTCAGTTCCTGACATGCGTCAGAACAGCTTAAAGCCACTCTGTAGGGACGGGTAGTTGTTATGGCATCAAAGCTGTCAGCAATACGCAGAATTCTGGATAGAAAAGGTATTTCTTCCCCTTTTAATCCATAGGGGTAACCAGATCCATCATAGTTCTCATGGTGGGAGCGTATGAGGGGAACAATCTCTTCGAAGGCAGGGAGGGTTTCCACCAGCTGTGCACCCCAAACTGTGTGATTCTGTATAATTGCCCGTTCTTCTTCATTTAGTGTGGTAGGTTTATTTAAAATGCTGGTATCAATTCTGATCTTGCCGATGTCATGTAGGGCTGCTGCGTAGCGGAGTTTGTCCATCTCCTCTTGAGGTAATTGTAATTTCTCTGCCAGGGAAAGGGAATAGGTCATAACTCTTTCCGAATGCCCAAAAGTGTAGCGGTCCTTGGCATTGATTAGAGAAATGAGTGCCTGTAGTGCAGGGAAAGCCTCAGTTATTTTCAATGCATTGATTTCACATAAAACCGACTGATAAAGGTAATCAGTACCTTTGCTGTATTTTACTCGGAAGAGGTCATCTTCAGCAGCTCTAATCAAAGGGAAGGCGCTATCCCTATCAACAGGATAACTGGCAGTACCTAAAGAGATGGAAAATGGTTGAAAAAGAGCGGTGTCTTGAAGAATTGATCTTACCTCAAGCTTGATCAGTTTATTGATATATTCCAATGTAGAATTCAGGTCTTCTTTTTTTTGGCCGGGAAAAACCAGTAAAAATTCATCATCACCATAGCGGGATGCATAGGATGGGGGAGTTATGGTTTTTGCCAGCACATTACCGATGGCTGCCAGTATTTTATCTCCTTTTTGATAGCCGCAGCAGGTATTGAAATATTTGAACTGATCGATATCGAACATCGCCAGTGTGAGAGGGGTATTATTTTTTACTGATTCTTCGATGGAAAGTGCTAACCTGTCCTGGAGGTAGCGGTGGTTGTAAAGGCCTGTCAGTTGATCATAATCAGCCAGTTTGATCAGTTCCTGTTGGGTCTTTCTTTCCACCTCCAAAAGCCCTCCCGCCAGCCAGGCCAGAATAGAAGAGACCAGAGCAACGATCAGACTTGCCTGAAAGACATTTCTCGGCCATGCAGCAAATACAAAATAGTCGATCAGAAGCATAAGTGCACTGGCCAGCAGAGCTGTGCCCATTCCAGCTTTTTTACCGAAAGCAGTTGCAGCTATAATTACCGGTATAATGATTAAAACCTTGGCAGCTAAAAAATCCCCGCTGAACCAGATAAAAGCGAAAGTTGATGGAAAAATTATAATAAGGAGCAGCACTTCATCTATGCGGGCCTGGGAAAGGATAGTGATTTTAGACAGCAGATAGCGGGAGATGTAAACAACAGTAATGAGACAAAAGATAAACATTGCCTGTGCCGAGAGTATGGACATATTTGAACCTAATCGAAAATCAAAATAGCTGAAGATGATCATAATAAAGATCAATAGACAGGCAATATGTGTCACTAGAACATGTTCTGAAATATCTTCTATCCTTTTCTTTTCCCAGTCGCGCATTGTTTTCACCTGTACCTATGAAAAATAGAATAATGCTGGTACCCGGATTATTAATCCGGGTACCAGCTGATAGATAATGTTATTTTCTCAGTGCCGCGGGCACTTCCGGCTGGTGCCACCACCAAAGACAGGCGGGCTGCACGCCAACTAGTGCAACTAAAGCAAGAAGTCCGCAGAGTTTATTGAGGAAAAGTTTTTTCATGCTTTTCACCTCCTTAAAAAAGAGTTGTCTATCCACGCGGCAAATCGGTGGCCGGGCCAGGTGAGCGTAAAAGCCTGCCACCAGGTGCCCAGGCTTACTGCGAGAATGAGGGCAGGGGATTGTTCAAAAAAGATTAAAGTAATTTGTCCTACAAATAGCAGAAATGCAAGTGTTAGAGATAGATACTTAAACTTACGGCGTTCTTCTTCACTGGTGATCGGTTTGGCCGCGGAGTCTACAGGAGCTAAAAGATAAAAACACACCAGTGAAAACAGTGCTCCGATTATGACGATAAAAAACAGCAGAGGTTGGGATATCTGTACTGCAGCGAACTCAGCGGTTTTAGCCAGCAAAGGGGCAACTATCATTCCCAGCAGGTTGCATATAACAGGTGAACTGCTGTGTGCGCCACCAGATAATAGCCGCAGAGATCCAGATGTTAGAGCTACTGTCACAGTTGTCCAAAAGCAACCCAACAGCCACCCCATGATGCAAATAGTGAGGATACCAGCCAAACTGTAGACAATAACCCGCATACCATAGAGAATAACTTCGGTTTCATCCTGGGTAAGACCGAGTTGTTTTTGAAAGTATTCTGCTGCTAATCCGGTAAGGTTCAGCATTTTAATTTCCCTTTCTTATGATTGTATAGATTAATTCCCAGAGCCAACAAAAGGATAATGATTTCTCCCGGGAGAGCGAAAGCCGCTCTCAAGACTGGGTTGGAGTAACACTCTTCATAGGTCAGTCCTGTCCAGTTTAATAATGGCATTGAATATAATGATTCAGTTGCTACTAGACAGGCGATAGTAAGTAGAACAGACAAAAATATTTTGCTCAACTGTGCATCTGTAAAAAGCTTGATGTAAAATACCATAGCAAATATAAGGGTAACTGTATGCACCCCGAATGCGATGGGTAGGTGGCGCACAACAAGATTGGTGATAGCTATCAGTGATGTAATACAAAGGATAGTTTTTGTTTGGTATTTTATTCTTACCATACTGAAAACCAAGAGAGTGACAACCAAACTCTCAGGGAAATCCTGCAGTAATAGTGCAACTATTTCGGAGACCACTGCATCCATCATCTTTTCTCCTCTATGTTTTAATTGTTAATTCAGCCAGGATTTTCATATCTTCAACATTGTTATACGTGAATCCTGCTGATAATTATGGTTTGTTGAAAAATGTTGAATAGGTCCTATATTATTTATAGGACTTAATGCGTGCTGTAGTCAGGACTTTTTTATAATTGCAGGAAGCGGGCGGCATTTTCGCCGCGGATACCCTTTATTTCCTCTTCAGTAAGATTGGTGGCAGCCCATTCTTTGTAATAGCGTGCTGGGGATAAAAGCGGATAATCACTTCCCAGTAACACCTTTGGCAGTACCCCTGCTAGGCGTGCTGTTTCATAGACCACCGGACGGAATAGAAATGGGGATGCAGCAATATCATAGCAGACATGTTTTAGGGCATTGTGCACCTCTGGCATCAACTCATATGCAAAAAGTCCCCCTCCCCAGTGGGCAAAGATGATTTTGTTGTCCGGATTGTTGACGGCGTAGCGGTAAGCCTGTTCTGGTCCCATCTTACCTTTGCCTGGATAGTAGTGTCCGACCAGTTCATTGGTGTGCATGAGAATAGGCAGGTTCAATTCCCTGCAGACCGCTGTAAAGCGCCCTATCTGGTCCTGGTCCGAGATGTCGATATGCACAGAATCAGGTATAACTTCTCCCACACCTACAAGCCCTGCTTCATGACAGCGTATCAGCTCCTTTTCCATCCCCGGATCTTGTGGAGGAACAATAGCAAAACCGATAAAGCGATCCCTGTATTTATTAACAGTTTCGATAATGTAGTCATTGGCCTCCCGGGCCATACCTGGATCAAGACAGGAAAAACCGAAAACAATAGATTTATCGATCCCTGTTTTCTCCATGTTCTCCAAAACATCCTCTGCTGTGGCAAATTTCGCTTTGGGATTGTCATGCAGCAGTTTGAAATGAGCATCTCGGTCCATATTTTTTTTAATGTCTTTAATAAAATCTGGCGATAAGATATGGACATGAACATCAATATTCATCATTTCTACCCCCCCTGAATATTCAATAACTTTGAAAATAACCCTTAGCATTTATTCTCTTTCGTGTTTAAAAAAACCTTCGTAGGTAAGATAGTTTCTTATCTTCTTAAACATTGGTATAATGAGCATAGTATTTGGCTAAAGGTAGTTAAAATAATTACTGCCTGGAAAGGATGGTGAGGAAGATGTTAAAGGTTTATCATACTGTAAATGAAAAAATTGTGGAACTGGATCATATTGGTGAGAAGGGGTCATGGCTCAGCTTAATTAACCCTTCTGAGGATGAAATCCAGCAGGTGAGTAAGGTGACAGGGATTACCCTTGATTTTCTTAAACATCCTCTTGATGATGAAGAAAGGCCGCGTATAGAAGTGGAGCCCGGGCAGTTTTTAATTATTATCAAGGTGCCTGTGGCTAGAGGTACAGAGGGGTCGGTTCTTTATGATGCTATTCCGCTGGGGATCATCATTACAAAGGAATACCTGGTAACTGTATGCCTTGATGATCACCCGATCTTTGCTCAACTGCTGGCTGAGCCGGTTCTATATACATTCAAGAAAACACGCTTTCTACTGCTGGTACTGATTAAAACAGCTACCCTTTATTTAAATTACCTGCGGAAACTTGATATTCGCAGCACTGAACTCCAGCAGCGGCTCTCACATTCCATGAAAAATGAAGAACTTGTGGAACTGCTGAATATACAGAAGAGCCTTGTTTACTTTACAACATCACTAAGAGCCAATGGCATTGTGATGGAAAAACTTACTCGCACTCAATTGGTTAAAGCTGAAGAAGCACCATCAACCATGCTGGTTAAGATGTATCCGGAAGATGAGGATCTTTTGGAGGATGCAATAACAGAAAACAGGCAGGCTATTGAGATGAGTTCTATTTACAGCTCAATTTTAACAGGGTCCATGGATGCTTATGCAGCTATGATTTCCAACAATGTGACTGTAGTGATGAAATTCCTGACTTCTGTGACCATTGTGCTGTCTTTGCCTACAATAATTGCCAGCATTTACGGAATGAATGTAAACCTTCCTTTCCAGCAATCACCACTGGCCTTTTTAGGTATTATGGGTATTACTTTGGTGTTGTGTGGCATTGCTGCATATTCTCTCTACCGCTGGAATATGTTTTGATACTGGATGAGAGGGTATGGTGGTACCTGCTCCATAATAAATATAACCTCAGCTGCCAGATTTCTGGCAGCGTTTTCTTTTGAAGGAGTAGTTTTTAAAGTATAATAATTATAGATGGATCTGACAAATAAGGGGGGGAATTATTGTGGATGAAGCAGGATGCAGTTTGGAAAACGGAGCTCTCTATAAAGTGATTGCTGCTGCAACCGATGGTTCGAGGTCAGCTGTAGAAGCAGTGCGTCATGCTGCTGCTTTAGCCAAAATCTACAATGCTTGTTTGCGAGTGGTCTATGTAGTCAATATCAACATTTCCTTCCACCTGGGTACTTACCAGCAGATGGCTCTGGATATTTTAAAGGAAGAGGGCAGCAAAGCTGTTGATGAAGCTCTTCTGATAGCAAAAGAACTAGGTGTCCAGGATGTTAAGGGTGAGGTACTGAGCGGTAATCCCAGACAGGGTATTGTGTCTTGGGCAAAAGAAGAGGGTGCTGATCTGATTGTACTGGGTTCTCACGGATATTCACGGATTGGTGCACTAATGCTGGGCAGTGTTGCTGATTATGTGGTGCACAATGCCCACTGCAGTGTCCTGCTGGTTCGTCCATAATCAGGTTATTTTTGTTGTTAATGGTATAAATACCCACACCCCGGCATAGGGTTATTAAGGAAATCTACAATATTCAGGGGGGAGGGTATTAAATGTCGTGGAATTTTCGACAGCTGCAGGAAAAAGAAAACCAGCGGCGCAGGAATCACCTTTATTTTTTTGTTTTAGTTGTTCTGGTAGCAGCCTTTATGCTGATGGGTGGATGCACT
Organism: uncultured Syntrophaceticus sp.; assembly: GCA_964653445.1. GTDB lineage: Bacteria > Bacillota > DSM-12270 > Thermacetogeniales > Thermacetogeniaceae > DTU068. Next base: position 8,385 of record CAZZEY010000025.1, read on the forward strand.
CTTGCTGAAAAACTGGGGTCAGAGGAGAGCCGGACTCCTGCAATCGAAGATGAACTGGATTTTCAGGGTGATGAAGTTTTAGTTCCAGAAGAACAAGAGATGTCCAAAGTGACACTCTATCTCAAGGACCAGGAAAAGGGCTGCCTGGTACCGGTTACCCGGGAGATTCCCAAAGTGACCGGTATTGCCAGAGCAACACTGGAGGCTATGCTGGAAAGTGAAGAAGAAGGTAATCTTAAGTCCCCATTACCGGCAGGGGCTGAGGTAAAGGAGCTTAATATCAAATCTGATGGAACCTGTGTTGTTGATTTGAATTTAGATGCCACCAAGTTCACTGAAGGGGAACCCAAAGATGAGGTCTTAGCGGTTTATGCCATTGTCAACACTTTGACAGAGTTTTCATCTGTACAAAAAGTACAGATTTTAGTTGAGGGCCAGATGAATAAAACCTTTGCCGGTCATATTCCGGTAGACATGCCGCTTATGCGCAACTTATCGTATGTTACAAGCTGAACTCAAAAGTGCTGAGCTGTTTTTAAGGAACCGGTTGCATCCACCCCGGTTCTTTTTTTGCAAAAAAAAATCCCTGGTCGAACCAGGGAAAGAGATGTGTGGGTTATCTTTCCAGTGGAAAGACAGGGAGTATGGTGCGTTTGTATACAGAGTTAATAACACCTGCTGCTGATGCATACCAGGCAACTGCAGCTGTAATGATACCCATAATTCCACCTGGTACAGAGGAAATAACACCGAATTCTGCCAGAACAAGCAGGATAAAAGTTATCTCCAAAGTGGTAAATACCCCACACACCGCGCCACTGGTCCTAAAAGAAGCCAACCACATATAGGTATTGAAAATAGTAAATCCTAATAGGAAAATTCCAAGTGCTGTACCTCCATACCCTCCCCAGTTGATCACACCCAGGGCTTCAAAAGCCACAAGGGTTGCCAGGGAAAGCCAGAAGGCACCATATGTTGAAAAAGCTGTGGCCCCAAAAACATTATTTTTCTTAAACTCCTGCATCCCCGCTAACAGCTGGGCCAGGCCTCCATAGAAAAAGGCGAGCCCGAGGAAGGCGGGGCCTGCTTCAGGCGGTATTAGTTGAGCATTGGAAATGCTGAGGACAAAGGTGGTCAAGGCGAACCCACCCAACCCCAAGGGGGATGGATCAGCAGTAGCCGTTATTTGGCTGACTTCCGCTTTTATCTTATTATTAGATGACATGATCCTACCTCCTCTTTATAAATACCGGTACAATACTTTAAAAAATACCCATAGATCACCCCCTTTGATAGGATGTAGTTATTCGGAAACTCCTAAGCGAGTCTCCATACTGCTTTGCGGTTTGGAGATTTTTCGTTTCACCTCCAAAATCCCCGAACAACTTCATATAGCGATAGCAAGAGATAACTGAATATAGTAAGAGATAAAAAGATATCTTGTACTCAAATGACCTAATATAGGGCTTGACATTTGCTGAGCCGCCCCAAAATCGAAATGAAGACATTTTTTGGTTGCATTATTTCGATTCAGGAGGTGGCTTTTTTGCTCGGTTACTGGCGTCCTCACAGTGAATTCCAGGAATGGCTGGAACAAAAACTTTTATCTCTTCTGCCTGTGTTTGAACCACAAATACGTCTTTACGCTGATATCTTGGAAAAAATCTATATCCTTAACCTGGACAAGCTCCTTCCTTTGGTCTTGAACCGCTATTCTCACACAGGAAGGCCAGCGAAGCGTCAACCGGAAATATTTCGCGCTCTGGTGATGATGGTTCATTTAAATAAATCAATTACTTCTTTTGTCAAACTCTTAAAGGGTGAACCTGTTTTAGCTGTTGCTTGTGGCTTTGAGCCGAATGCTGTACCCGGTGTTGGAACTTTTTATGATTATTTGGACAGGTTCTGGTTAGAGCATGAACCGGCTAGAGTCCTGCGTAAATTAGAGAAACATAATAAGAAACCAAATAAGGGTGAAAAGCTCCCTGACAAAACACCTGGACTTGTTGCTGAATTGGTGAATAAGGTACTTAACGGCTATGATTTTACCGATAATCCTGAACACTTGCTCCAGAAGGTTTTAAAAGAGTGTGCCGTAAAACCATCGCTTGATCTGGGGCTTTGTGGTGACCCCGAAAACTTTGTGTTCGCTGGCGATGGCGCCCCTCTTGAAACGGGTGCCAGCCCCTACGGTAAAAAGGTCTGCCAGTGTAAAGAACGGGGTATTTATCGTTGTTCCTGTCCCCGGCTGTATACCAACCCCACTGCCAACTGGGGCTGGGACAGTTATCATGAACGTTGGTTCTACGGTCACTCTCTTTACGCTTTGACTGCGGCAGATAGTGTTAATGACCTGCCGATCCTTTTGCACATAACTCAGGCTTCCCGCCATGATAGTGGAACTTTTGTGGCTGCCTATGCCCAGATGCGTGCCTTGTATCCTGAACTGCACTTTAGCACTGCTCTGCTCGATTCTGCTCATGATGCTTATGACATTTATAGGCTTCTTGCGACTCATGGCGTTGAGCCTTTTATTTGTTTGAATAAGCGAAGGAAAGGTCAGTCTTCTCTTCCTCCCGCTGAGTTCAACGAGCAGGGCACACCTGTGTGTCTCGCAGGTTTAGAGATGGTGTACTGGGGTATTGATAAGCAACGTCACCGTTTAAAATGGCGCTGTCCTTTTTATAAATGCCTGGATAAGTGCGCTCACAGGCAAGCTTGTTCTCCTTCTTCTTATGGCCGGGTTATCTATACGAAGTTAAAAGATAACCTACGTTTATTTACCAAAACACCTCGGAGTTCAAAGGCTTGGAAGAAAACATATGCTAAACGCACTTCTGTAGAGCGTACATTAAAACGTATTTTAGTGGATTACGCATTTGAAAGCGCACGACTGCGAGCAGAGAAGCGTTGGTTCTGGGTCGCCTCTCTTGCAGCTATTAACCAACACCTGGATGCTCAAGTTAACGCATTGGGTCATCCTCTTATTCATAAGTTGGGGTTGACAGTGAAAGCTGCGTGAGAC
>CAZZEY010000026.1:0-11282 GCA_964653445.1 uncultured Syntrophaceticus sp.
AGAGTGGAGGCTTTGCTAGTTGGGGTGAAGAGAGTGCTGAGTCTGCAGCCGCGGTGATCAGGGGGTTGGTGGCAGTTGGAATTGACCCCGCTACAATGGCAAAGAATGGTAACACAGTTCTTGCTGCTCTGATGTCCTATCAGTTAGCTGATAAATCATTTAGCCATATCAAAGGTGGGGGTAGTGATCCAATGGCTACGTGCCAGGCATTGACCGCCATTGGGGATATAGTGTATGGTGATGTCTTTGCTCGCATAAGAGATAGTTATACACCGGGTCAGTTTGCTCCATATCCAGGAGCTGAACCTGGTACTACTCCTCCGGGAGACCAGCAGGACCCAGATGAAACTACCCCTGCAGGAGACGAACAGGGAGAGAAAAAGGAGAGTACAGATCTCCCCAAAACAGGTGGCGAAAATTTACTGTATTACCTGGCTGGAGCAGCTCTTCTTTGCGCAGGAACCTTGATGGTGCGCAGGAAACAGCTTAAAGCATAGGCTTTTTAGTGTTTTGGTTTAGCTGAAAATTAGTGAACAATGGGCAATCAGGGGCGGGTTGGTACCCCCCAACCGCTGACCCGCTCCTGCAGCCCGTTTATACAGCATGGTGAAAGATGGGTTTGATAGAGAGATTCCAAGTATGAGGGATGGTGTTTATGAAAAGATCTTTTCTTATACCATTAGTGCTGGTTTTGTTGGGGATACTGGTGCCTGTTGTTTATACCACCAGCCGTGGCGGTGAAGCCCATGATCCTCCAAGCAGTGCTTCTATTGATACAGCAGTGGAAGAAGAAAAAGCTCAGGGGGAAGTAGAGAAAAAGCAGCAGGACCAGGAGAAAGAAGATGAGGTTTCTGGCGATGAAAGTAAAGAGCAGCAGAAATCTCCGGAAACAGCGGTTTCTAATCAGGAGAACTCAAATAAAGGGAGTCAGAGCAAAGAGGATAACAAAAGCGCTGTGAAGCAGCCGACAGGACAGTCATCTAGTTCCAGCCAGGGGAAGAAGCAGGATACTTCAGGCAAAACATCTACTTCAGCGAAAAAAGTGGATGGCCCTGCGCCTGGTTATATTCGGGTAACTGTCACCATTGTGGGTAAAAACGGAAAAATCATGTACAATTCATCAAAAGTGGATGTCAAAGAAAAAGGAACTGTTTTAGATGCCTTATATGCCACAGGGGTCTCCTGTAAGGTGAGGTCCGATGGTTATGTGAGAGCAATAGCTGGACTGGCTGAAAATGCGAATGGAGAGGGCTGGATGTATTCAGTGAGTTCAGTGAATGGTGGCTCTCCACCTCCGTATGGCGCAGATAAATGCACTGTGAAAAACGGTGACCGCATCATCTGGTTTTACGGTAGTTTTATGGATCCACCTCCCAAGTTGTAAGATACTGCAGTCAGCGGGTTGAACTATGATAAGAAGGAAGGAGTAGTACTGGTATGCTGGAGCAATTATCCTACAAAAGCAAAGGTACCTTTTTACAAAATGTGCATACTATCGCGAGTTTGACATATTTTGCAGCACTATTACTGCTGCCGCTCATCTTTACCCATCCCTTCTATCTTTTGGGTGTTTTTCTGGTTGGTATTATGGCTGTTGTTGTTTCAGATTCTGCTGCTGAGTGTATGCCCTTTTTGGTGATGGGGATCTGGGTGGCGGTGTTTGTGATGCTTCTTAACCCGCTGATTGTACAGCATGGAAACACTGTTCTCATATATGGGCCTGAACTACCGGTGATTGGAAGATTTCGCATCTCTCTGGAGGCCATCTGTTATGGTGCGGCTATGGGAGTGCGCCTGATGACGATTATTATTGCTTTCGCTCTTTATAATGCGGTTGTTCATCCTGATAAGGTGACAGCCTTTGTTTCTCGTTTTGCCTGGAAGTCCTCACTGGTGGTATCCCTGGTTACAAGGATGATCCCAACTATTGCCAGAGATCTCTGCAGTGCAAGGGAGGTAATGCAGCTGCGGGGGGTTGATTTCAGTACAGGGACATTCCGGGAGCGTTTAAAAAAATACTCATGGCTCATGGAGGTTCTTCTTTTGTCTTCACTGGAGGGATCTCTTGCAACCGCAGAGGCCATGCAGGCACGGGGCTTTGGGTCAGGCCGCCGCAGTTCTTACCACAGAGAACTGGTGCGCCCCAGGGATTATTTCTTCTTTTTGAGCGGAATTACTGCATTGATTATTGGTATTTGTGCCTGGTTGAAAGGTTATGCAGTATTTGCATTTTATCCCAAACTGGACAGTTTCGCCGGAGGCAGCGAACTTATATGGTTGGTTGTAATCATTTTTTGTTTGATCATTCCTTTGATTTTAAGCTGGGGGTGGAAACATTGGCCTTACTTGAGAACCAGGATATAACTTATTATTACCCTGGCAGTACCAAACCATCACTTTGCAATATCAACCTAAAGATCAGAGAAGGGGAGTTCCTGCTGGTTGTTGGGGGTTCCGGCTCCGGGAAGTCGTCACTGGCCCGCCTGATAGCGGGATTGATTCCGGAGTTTTATGGCGGCAGGCTACAGGGTAAGCTGTTTTTCCAGGGGAAAGAACTAAGAGGTGATGAACGCCACCTTCTCAATTCCCATGTTGGCATTGTTTTTCAGGACCCGGAAAAACAGCTGGTGATGACCTCGGTGGAGGCTGAAATTGCATTTGGTTTAGAGAATCTGGGTCTTCCGCAGCAGGAGATGTTCAGACGGGTGGCTGAGGTGATGACATTTTTAAACCTTACCTCCCTCAGAGATAAATTCACCGCTAATCTATCTGGTGGGGAGAAGCAGAAGGTGGCTTTAGCTTCTGTGGTGGCTATGCAGCCGCGCATTCTAGTGCTTGATGAGCCCACCTCTCAGCTTGACCCAGTTGCAGCCGGGGAGTTCCTTGACCTGGTGGAGTATCTGAACAAGGAATTGGGTTATACTGTGGTTTTGATTGAGCAGCGCCTGGAGAGGTGCTATCACCTGGCTGATCGCGCAGTAGTGATGGAACAGGGAGAGATCAGATATGATGGGTCCCCTGCAGACGCAGCACACTGGCAGGTGAAACATCATTTTCCCTTTATTCCGCCTGTTGCTAAGTTTTTCGCATCACTCAATAACGCTGCTGTTCCTCTGACCGTAAGGGATGGCCGTCGAGAACTTCATAAATATTTTCCAGATGACCCTTCTGTGGAGAATCCTAAGAGGTCTGTACAGCTTTCTCCTGTGAACAATAAGACTACAGCTGTTGAAGCAAAAAACCTCTGGTATACCTACCCCGGGGGGAGAGAGGTAATACGGGGTCAGTCCCTTTGTGTAAGGGAGGGAGAGTTTGTTGTTATCCTCGGTGCCAATGCCGCAGGTAAGACCACACTGTTGAAACTGCTGGCAGGGATCCTTAAGCCGGACCGGGGTTGTGTTCACCTGCTGGGGCAGGACACCCACAGGCTTTCTCTCACTGATCTTGGCCGCTCTGTGGGGTACCTTTCCCAGAATCCCAATGACTATCTTTTACAGGATACTGTAGAGGATGAACTCCGCTTTACTTTGAACAACTTTCAGCTCCCTGATAACGGTATTTGTGATGAACTACTGCACAAGCTCAATCTTTATGATCTGCGACATGCCAATCCCAGGGATCTGAGCAGTGGGGAGCGCCAGCGGGTTGCTCTGGCTTCGGTGCTGGTGGCGGGACCGCGCCTGCTGCTGTTAGATGAGCCGACCCGGGGGCTTGATTACAGGTTGAAGGCAGAATTAGGGGGTTTTCTCCGGGAGATAACCGCCTCAGGTGGGACTGTGGTGATGGTGACCCATGATGTGGAATTCGCTGCAGAATATGCTGGTAAGGTTGTGATGATTTTTGATGGAATGGTTGTCTGTGATGGCCCACGTGATGTGCTGGGTGACTCAATATTTTATGCTCCCCAAATGGCCAGATTGTTTCGGGGTACAGCCCAGGGTGTGCTTACTGTCGGTGAGGGGTTGGAAAGGATGTCAGGGGGTGCACTAAATGTCTGCCAGAGCAGGTAAGAAAGTATTGCTAGTGAGTGTTATCCTCTCAGCGGCAGCTGTGATTATGGGATTAGCAGCCTGGAAACTTCAGTTTATCCATCAGAATTGGGAGTTTTTCGCCGCTTTTCTTCTTTTGACTTCTCTGGTCGTTTTTTTTGCCAGTTTCGAAGGGAGCAGGATTTCCTCCCGGGAGGTAGGAGTAATTGCTGTTCTGGCTGCTTTGGCTGCTGTTTCCCGGGTGCCCTTTGCTGTTCTGCCCGGTGTGCAGCCCACAACTTTTTTGGTGATGGTTTCAGGGTATGTATTTGGTGCACGGTCAGGTTTTATGGTCGGAGCAGTAGCTGCTCTGGTCTCCAATTTTTTTATGGGACAGGGGCCATGGACACCTTTCCAAATGCTGTTCTGGGGGTTAATCGGGGCCAGTGCAGGGCTTCTGGGTGTGGTTAGGCCCGGTGCAGGCCGTACTGTTATGATATCATTCAGTATCGTCTGGGGATATCTCTTCGGCTGGCTGATGAACCTTTTCTTTGTGGTTTTTTTTATCAAACCTCTTACCTGGAGAGCGGTTTTTCTTGCCTATGCCGCGAGTTTTCCTATGGATACGTTTCATGCCCTGGGCAATGTCTGCTTTTATCTGCTCCTGGGACCCCAGGTAATCAAGGTGCTCAAGCGTTTCCAGAAGAAGATGACCTATGCTGAAATATGATATTTTATCCGGTATCCCAATAGGGCAGCCGGGTGAAATATAAACCCATTGTCACTTCCCGGCATCACTGCCGGGTTTTTTTTCTCAAAATATAACCAAAATCAATGAGAAATATGAGTTATGAAAAAGGATTTGACTTGTTGGATGTCGAAAAAATAATTATATTATGAAGTTAATAGCCCAGGTTATGGATAACCTGACAACTGTTATTGGATAACAATAGTACTTTCCTTATGTTAACAAATGAATATCTTCGGAACTAGGCCACGAAGGTCTTCCTGCCTTGATGGATCAAGGAAGCCTTGGTGGCTTTATTTTATAACGGATGTGAGCTATATGAAAGAGTATATCTTGAAGAGGCTGTTTTACTTGATTCCGGTAATGCTTGGTGTTTCCATTATTACTTTCGCTTTGATTAACCTGGCTCCGGGTGATCCTGCGGAGTTGATGCTCAGGGCAGAGGGGATGGAGCCTACCAAAGAGGCAGTTGAAGCCCTGCGTGAGGAACTGGGCTTAAATGCTCCGGTACATGTGCGCTACTGCAGGTGGATGTGGGGTGTTCTTCATCTGGATATGGGAAAATCCTATCGCACAGGCAGGCCGGTGACCGCGGAGATCCTGGATCGCTTTCCGGCAACATTGGAGCTGACCATTGCCGCTTTATCTTTTGTGCTGCTGTTTGCTGTACCTCTCGGGATTCTGGCTGCCCTATACCGCCATGCCTTTATTGACCACCTGAGTCGTATCCTTGCTCTCCTGGGGGCTTCACTGCCCGGTTTCTGGCTGGGGCTCCTGCTGATCTACTTTTTTTCTGTAAAATTAGGTATTTTCCCAGTAATGGGGAGGGGCACTCCCAGTCACCTGGTACTGCCGGCAGTGACTTTAGGTTTTGCTATGGCTGCCACTTATGCCAGACTGCTCAGGGCCAGCATGCTGGATGTGTTGGGACAGGACTTTATCAAAGTTGCCCGGGCAAAAGGACTGCAGGAGAAATGGGTAATCGGGCGCCATGCCTTAAAAAATGCTGTTCTCCCCGCAGTCACCATGTTTGGAATAAGTCTCGGGAGTCTGCTGGGTGGCGCTGTGATCGTTGAAACCATTTTTGCCTGGCCGGGGGTCGGCAAATTTGCTGTGGATTCTATCTTCAACAGGGATTATCCGGTGATCCAGGGGTATGCCCTTTTTATGGCATTGTTCTTTGTTTTGGCTAATCTGCTGGTGGATATATCTTATGGGCTGCTGGATCCGCGGATCCGCCTGGAAAGGAGAAGTTAATGTGGCAAAAGGAAACGGCCTGTTTTTATCGCCCCCGCTGGAAGATGTTATAGGTACAGGTGGGGAGATGCTGGATGAGGAAAACCTGTTCAGCGGGGCCTTCCGCAGGCTGGTTAAAGACAAGCTTGCTCTGGTGGGGCTGGTGATCGTGAGCCTCATAATTCTGGTGGGGGTCTTTGCCCCATACCTGATGCCCAATGACCCCATTCAGGTATCCCTGGAGCAGCGGCTTGCTTCCCCTTCTTCAGAATACCCTCTGGGTACAGATCACCTTGGGCGCTGTCTTCTTTCCCGGTTGATTCTCGGTACCCGGGTTTCCCTGAGTGTATCAGCTATTGCTCTTATTGTGATCTTGCTGATCAGTATTCCGGTGGGTACAATCTCCGGATATATGGGGGGATGGGTGGACAATTTACTCATGCGGTTTGTGGATATTCTGCTGGCATTTCCCAACCTGATCCTCGCTCTGGTTATTGCCGGCATGCTGGGACCGGGTCTGCTCAATGTGATGCTGGCAGTATCAGTGGTCGGATGGGTGGGGTATGCCCGGGTGATCCGCGGTCTTGTCCTGTCTGTAAAGGAAAAGGAGTATATTATGGCGGCCAGAGCCAGCGGCACCCCGGAGTGGGCTGTTATTATCAGACATATTCTGCCCAATGTACTTTCTCCGGTAATCGTTCTGGCTACCCTGGATATAGGTAGTCTGGTTCTTTCCATCTCCGGGCTTTCTTTTCTGGGGTTGGGTGCTCAGCCGCCGACACCGGAATGGGGTTCGATGCTCAATGACGGCAGATCCTATATGCAGGTTGCCCCCCAGTTGATGGTTTACCCTGGTATGGCCATTATGATTGTTGTGCTGGCCTTTAACCTCCTGGGGGATGGCCTGCGTGATGCGTTGGACCCCAGGGGGAGCGAAAGGCACTAGAGGACAGGGGTCACCAGGCCCTGTCCACATTGGTCAAAGGAGGCATTTAATGTGACCTGTGAAACTGTACTGGAAGTAAATAATTTATCAACCTGCTTTCGTACCAGGCATGGTGAGGTACGCGCGGTAAGCGGGGTGAGCTTTAAGCTGGCGGCAGGTCAAACACTAGGCCTGGTGGGGGAGAGTGGGTGTGGGAAAACCGTAACTGCCCTTTCCCTTGTGGGGCTGGTGGACCCACCGGGAGAAGTCTATGCGGGTGAAGTGCTGTTTGGTGGGCAGAACCTGCTGGAACTGAACAAAAAACAGCTGCGGGAGATCCGGGGGCAGGAGATCGCTTTTGTCTTTCAGGATCCCCTGACCTCTTTAAATCCGGTGCTTTCTGTCGGCACCCAAATGATAGAAACCATACTGGCTCACCGGAAGATGAGCAGGGAAATGGCGCGGCAGCGGGCAGTGGAGTTATTGGGCAGTGTCGGCCTTCCTGATCCGGAGAAAATGCTGCACCGCTATCCTTTTCAGCTTTCCGGGGGAATGCGGCAGCGGGTAATGATCGCGATGGCTTTTTCTCTCCAACCCCGCATACTTATCGCTGATGAACCAACTACCGCTCTTGATGTTACTGTTCAAGCCCAGATCCTCAATGAGATGAAAAGGCTCAAAAGGGAGTTTGGCACAGCCATTATTCTTATTACACATGACCTGGGAGTTGTGGCTGAACTGGCAGACATTGTAGCTGTGATGTATGCCGGTTCTATCGTTGAAATGGGGAGCATCGCTGATATCTTTATAAACCCCGCACACCCCTATACACAGGCTCTTCTGCGGTCTGTGCCGCGGCTGTCCCATGGCAATATACATTTAGAGCCGGTTAAAGGCCAGCCTCCCAGTTTGCTCAACCTCCCTGACTGCTGTGCCTTTCTACCCCGCTGCCCGCAGGCAAAGCCTGTATGTTCAGTAGAAAAACCTCAACTGCAGGACTTTGGTAGTAATCACCCGGTTGCCTGTCATTGTGCTGTACCGGAACGACAGGAGGCTATCTTTGCATGACACTGCTGCAAACAAAAAACTTGATTAAATACTATACAGCAGGATGGGGTTTATTCAACAGGGCTTCTCTGCAGGTGCATGCTGTGGACGGAGTTGCCATCAGTATTGAAAGGGGTGAAACCCTGGGTTTAGTAGGGGAGAGCGGCTGCGGCAAAAGCACCCTGGGGAGACTGATCGCCAGATTGGAGAACCCTGATGCAGGTAATATATTTTATCAGAACAAGGATATTACCAGCTGCAGTGGTGAAGAACACCGGCTTCTCAGGAAGAAGATCCAGATAATTTTTCAGGATTCATACTCTTCCTTGGACCCCCGTCAGACAGTAGGGGGGATCATCATGGAACCCCTGGCCAATTTCGGTGTGGGCAGCCGGCAGCAGCGGAAAGAAATGGCAGCAGAGCTTTTGCAAACAGTTGGTTTGGAGCCGCTGCACATTTCTCGCTATCCCCATGAATTCAGCGGCGGGCAGCGCCAGCGGATCAACATCGCCCGGGCTCTGGCATTGACTCCAGAATTGATTATCTGTGATGAGCCGGTTTCCAGCCTTGATGTTTCCATTAGAGCACAGATCTTGAACCTGCTCAAGCAGCTGAAAGTTGAATTTGGACTCGCTTATTTGTTCATATCTCATGATCTAGCTGCAGTGAGCTATATGGCTGACCGGATTGCGGTGATGTACCTGGGCAGAATTGTGGAGGTTCTGGATGCAGATGATTTCGCAGCTCATTCCTACCACCCGTACTCCTGGGCGCTGCTGGATGCAATACCTGTTCCCGACCTGCGCCGTAAGGGCCAGGAAAAGGAGGTCCTTTACGGGGAACCACCCAATGGGGTAAATCCTCCTGAGGGCTGCCGCTTCCACCCACGATGTCAGCGGGCAGCATCAATCTGCCGGGAGCAGGAACCAGAATTAAAGGAGGTGGAAAAGGGGCACTTGATCTCCTGTCATCTGGCAGTGTGACAGCATAATGTCTTTCCAGATCTGTAAATTGGGAGGTTATTTTGATGAGGGCGAAAAAAGTTATTATTCTGTTAACCATCATCTTTTTAGTGATGATGGCAGCAGGATGCGGGAATGAGGCACCCGAGTCTTCGCAGAGAGAGAAAACGCTTACTGTTGGGTGGGCGCAATGGTGCAGCAACCTGGACCCTGCTGATGCTTATAACGGCTGGTATACTACAGAATTTGGCCTGGGGGAAACTTTAGTCAAAACAAATCAGGACATGGAGCTTGAGCCCTGGCTGGCTGAATCCTGGGATATGGTCGACGAATACACTTGGAGCATCAAGATCAGGGATAATGTTAAGTTTCATAATGGGAAAGATGTTGATGGAGCAGCTGTGAAGGCCTCTCTGGAGCGCACCATAAAGATGAATGCGCGAGCACCAGGGCTTCTGGATATCGCTTCTATAGAAGCTAAGGGAAATGATGTTATAGTCAAAACTAACACACCAAACCCGTCCTTTATGACATCACTGGCTGATCCCTTTGCTACCATCGTTGATGCTGCAGCGGCTGAGGAGATGGGTGATGAGTTCAAAGAAAATCCTGTCCTTACTGGGCCATTCAAATTGAAGGAATATGTGCCTGATGAGCGTGTGGTGGTGGTCAGAAATGAGGATTACTGGGGTAAAAAAGCGAAATTAGAGGAGGTTGTACTCAAACATATTCCTGATGCAAACACCCGGATGATGGCCCTGCAGGCAGGGGAGATTCAGATAGCTGACAAAGTTCCTGCTGAAGAGGTCGAACTGCTGGAAAAGAACAATGACCTGAAAGTTTTGAGTGAGTCATCAGTGCGGGGGCACATGCTCATCTTCAACCTGGAAAGGCCTGGTCTGGATGATATCAATGTACGTAAGGCGATCAATATGGCTGTCAACAGAGATGACCTTGCCCAAAAGGTGATGTCAGGAACCGGTATCCCGGCAGTGGGTCCCTTTCCAGCGGTGTTTCCTTTCAGCGGGAGTGAACTCAAAGGGTATGATTACGACCTTGAGGGTGCAAAAAAACTCCTGGAGGATGCAGGGTGGGAACAGGGCAGTGACGGCATACGGCAGAAGGGCTCAGAGAAGCTCAAATATACCTTTCTCTCTTATTCGAGCAGGCCAGAGCTGCCGGTAATTATGGAAACGATTCAGAGCCAGCTTAAAGATATCGGGATCCAGATCGAAATCAAGAATGTTGAGAGTACCGAAACAGTGATGGAGACGGGGGATTTTGATGCTGCCATTTACAGCTTTAGTACCGCTCCTACCGGGGATCCTCAGTATATGTTGGAAACCATTTTTATGACCGGAGGTGATGGCAACTTCGGGCATTACAGCAGTGATCAATTAGACTCTTTGGTAGAGAAACTGCAGTCCACCTTTGACACCGAAGAAAGAAATGCCACAGCCAAAGAAGCGCAGCAGGTCTTGATTGATGATGCAGGATTTGCCTTCCTGGTCTACCCGAAAATTATCACAGCGGTGCACAAAGATGTGGAGGGGTTATCTGTTACTCCCACAGAATGGTACTTTTTGAATTCAAATGTTTGTTATAAAGGGTAACTAGATGTGTAGAATGACTTGCCTGGTCAGGCTCTGGTTAATCTCTTTAAAAGATTCTAGAAAAATGATAGGAGGAGACAGTATGGAAAAGTATCGTGACACCACCCATCTGGTGGTCCAGGGGCATGAGGGATGGTTGGAATTCAGATCAACACATGGGCACCACGATTCACCAGTAGATGTCCTCTACAAATGGGGACACAACATGAAGGTTGATGGATTGTGCCGAACGGAGATACTGAAAGCTTGCCTTATTGACCCCGACGGTAAGAAAAGCGAACTGACAATTGGCGATCCGGATGATACAGCTTATAAGATCACCTTTATCCCTGAGGGATCCGGTTTTTACAGGCCGTTGGTGGTGGCGGAGGGTATTATGACCGTAACCGTTGATGGTCAGTATCTGAGTGTACCCAAAAAGGAATGTGAGTTTGCTCTGGAGTCGATCACTTATACCCAGTATGCCAGCGCTGTCATACCGGTGGGACATGATCTGGAAGGTAATGTGCAGTCTGTTGGAGGCAACCTGGAACTAGTACCTTTATCCTGGCAGCCCTGGAGTGACGGGGATACCATCGAGCTGCAGGTTAAGTATAAAGGGGCACCTGCAGTTGGTACCCAGGTGGCCATGATCAATGGTATGGCTGACGACAAAGATGAACCCCAACTGAAAGATACAGACAGTGAAGGAAAGGTTGCTTTTACTTTTGATAAACCGGGATTCTATCTGGCACTGGTCAGATATATAGATAATGATGATGTAAAAGAGGGGTACTACGACCG
>CAZZEY010000027.1:0-10937 GCA_964653445.1 uncultured Syntrophaceticus sp.
AGTTTATAATGCAGTTCTTGAAATGGATGACGAGTTGGTTGTAAAAGCGGTTAAGGCGGAGATTGACAATGGAACAGATGTATCAGCTATTCTCAATGAAGGTTTAATCAGTGCTATGGATGAGGTTGGAAAACGCTTTAGCGAAGGGAGCGTTTTTGTTCCAGAAATGATGATGGCTGCCCAGGCCATGAAGGCCGGTGTTGCTGAGCTCAAGCCATTGATAGAAAATGTGGACACAAAGAGCAGCGGCACTATTGTTATTGGCACAGTCAAGGATGACCTGCATGATATTGGCAAAAACCTGGTTGCCATGATGTTAGAAAGTGGTGGGTTCAATGTGATCGATCTTGGTGTAGATGTGGAGGTCGAGAAGTTCCTGGAAGCAGCCAAAGATAACAATGCTGATATCATTTGCATGTCAGCCCTTCTCACTACTACTATGCCGGCGATGGAGGAAGTTATCAAAGCAGTCAAGGCCGCTGGCCTCAACTTTAAGACTATGATTGGTGGTGCACCTGTGACCCAGGAGTTTGCAGATCAGATCGGTGCTACCGGATTTAGTGCAGATGCTCCAAGTGCAGTAGAAAAGGCCCGTGAGCTTTTAGGCTAACAGGAAGGAATAGATGCGCCACCACTATATAGATAAAACATAGCATTGGAAAAACTCATCCATTACAGCACTATAGGCTGTTATAGATTATTGAAAGGTGGCGCATCTCCATATAAAAAGCATGGGAATAATTTGTACGTTATTATAGCAAATCAATTAGTTATGATCATTGCAACCGTTTTAAGGCAGTTGATCCAATAATGGCTCTATTTCAGTTGCTGTCTGTAATTAACAAATAATAAGTGGCAGTGGATCAGAATCAATAGGTCAATAGTTAATCGTTCCTCAGATCAACCAGATCAATGAGTTGATGATTGCAAATCAGAGTATAAGAAAAACAAAATATCGGATAAAAACAACAGAAGGGGAGATACGGATGGAACAAGCGGCAAGTACAAAGAAACGTTATTTTATGTTGTTAATATTGTGCTTGGGTGCAACAGCGATCTATTTTTTACCCTATTTGAGGTGGACCTATTATGATCCATTAAAAGAAGCACTAGGTTTGAGTCATACCCAGTTCGGTGTACTAACGAGTGCATATGGTATAACGTCTATGATTTTTTATTTCCCTGGTGGTTGGTTAGCTGATCGCTTTTCAGCTAGAAAACTATTGACATTTGCTTTTGCTGTAACTGGCATACTAGGGTTTTATTTTGGCACATATCCATCTTATACAATGTGTATAATTATCAATTTGATCTGGGGCTTGCTTGCCACACTTACTTTTTGGGCGGCCCTTATTAAGGCAACAAGAGATTTAGCTGGTAATGATGAGCAAGGTAAATTTTTTGGTTTGCTTGAAGGTGGCAGGGGATTGACGACTGTCATAATATCAGCAGCTGTACTTGCTCTATTTGCTCAATTAGGTTCAGGAGTTACCGGTTTGACTGTGACTATTAATATCTTTTCAGCCATATGCGTTATTTCGGCGGCCTGGCCCCGGTTAGCACCGGGGTAATTAATCCTCAGTGCCTGGATTGCGTTACTCATTTACACCTGCTTCCAGCTTTTAGCATATCACATCCAATTTAACCGGGATCGCGATGTTCAATTTTCATTTGGACCAAGAAGCCATGCCAATTTGGGCTAAGGGCACTTGAGGGGCAATCCATAAGAAGGGTTCTGTGTACGATCCGCCGTAGCAACTCAAATACCTCGGGGAAATGGGGTGTCAGACAGGGGCGTAAGGTGGGTTTTGGTAAAAAAAGAAACAGAACTGTTAAAGACCTTGCCAAACCAAAATCCATTCGTTATAATAAATCTACAGAGCGAGCGGGAGTAGCTCAGTGGTAGAGCACCGGCTTCCCAAGCCGGGTGTCGCGGGTTCGAATCCCGTTTCCCGCTCCATTTTTATTTTCTGGGGGTGCACGCGGGGACGGTTTTTAGCCTGGGGTAGGAGAATAGCCTTCAATGACCCCGGAGCCAGGCTGCTAAATAAACCAATAAAGCAAAAGCGCAAGCCTGGCACCGGGGGACGGCAGAACCGTCCTGGTGATCGGTCTTATTTATTCATCAATGTGAAGTAGAACTTGTTGTCTTCCTTAAAGCCGCGGGCTAATTCACAGTGGCGCAGAACAGCAAAATGCCCCTGCAGCTCATCCAATGTCATATTCATATATTCAGCTAGTTCCTCCCGCTGAACTCTGCCCTTTTCCTTCAGGTAGTCGTAAATCTTCTGCTGGATAGGTGTGAGGCCCTTTGTGCCTTTATGCCCCTGCAGCTCCCGGGCGGCTTTGGCCGCGGAAACAGCACCTGGATCACAGGGTTTGGGGCGTGACATTACCTCGATATAACAGTCCTCACAGAGCTTCTGCCCACCATGTTGGAACATCTCTTCCTCCGGAACATCTGCCTTGCATTTTTCGCAGAGCATGGCAACCCCTCCTTACAATACCGAACAATAATAAAATTACATGCTGGAAAATAGATTCAGCCCCATAAAACTTAATCCACTTCTGCTCCTAATTCCTTCAGTGTTTTTATCACATAAGAGGTATAGGCTATAGATGGGCCTCCCCTCATCATTACAGCCACACTGCATGCCTCCAGAATTTCCTGAACTGTAATCCCGCTGTCAAGCGCCTGCTTGACATGGTTGGCAATTCAGGTTTCACAGTGAATTGCCACAGCCACAGCCACTGCTATCAGTTCTTTCTCCTTTGTTGAGAGATTTCCTTCCTGGAGCACTGATTGGGCAAGCCCCATAAACTTATCCATCACTTCAGGGAATTTTTCCTTCATTACTTTTTGCCCCTCTTGCAGCATGGCGAGTCTCTCTTTTGTATCGCTCATCTTGACACCCCCTCTCATGAGAAAGTAATCTTAAGGCAGATAATCAGATTGATAAAATGAAGTGTTTTTAAGAGCAATTAAGCCTTTAATTTGTTGTCTGGTGTTTGTCGTGGCAAGATTTGCTTTGTCGACTAAGATTGAGGCATATATATGTTGTTAACATATATTATACATTTGCCAAATGGGATTGACAATATTTATTGCCAGTACTGAAGCATAAAACGTTTAATAATCTTGCGAGTACTAAAACTAGTGTTTTGCCCCGAGTTTTGCGTATCGTTTAGAGGGTATACGAGTAGTGTACGCCGTATTGTAAAACCGCCTGTGTTGAATAGAATTCGCTCTCTAAGTCATCGGCCTGAGAGGTGAAGGGTGTGTTTTGAAGATAGATAATATGTTCGACTAATATTATGGTACAATTTTACTATAGAAACAAAACGTCAAGTTTCAATACAGGAGAGCCCTTGGAAGTGAATAATCGGGAGGGTTTTTTAGATGTTTGATGGATGGCCTGGTATGTCAGGCAGCCCTGAAGGTGTGCGCTGTCCGGTGGGGTTGCGCAAGTTTATCGAACCCTGTCTGCTTCTTTTTCTCAGGGAGAGGCGGGCCTATGGGTATGAGCTGATCGAAATGTTTACCACCATCGGATTTGAAAATGTGCCGGACCCCGGCTCTGTGTACCGCAACCTGCGCCGCATGGAAAATGAAGGTTTTGTCAGATCACGCTGGGAGCTGGCGGAGTCTGGTATGCCCCGCCGCTTCTATGAGATAACAGAAGAGGGGGAGTATGCTCTCAACGCCTGGGTAAAAATCGTTCAAAAGAACAAGGAAATGCTTGAGGATTTCCTCGCCCGCTATCACGGGGCTAAATAGGGTGGCCGCGCGCTGGGACGGTTCTACCGCGCGGTTTCCGCGCGCCGGAACCGTCTCGGTGATCGGTCAAATAAAGCAATAAAGCAAGCCTGGCACCGAGTGGGCACCGAGTGGTGTCTACAGGTTATCTTTTAGTTCCTGGAGCACCTGTTTGTCGATAACCCGCGCCAGTGCAACCAGCAGCCTTAGAGCATTTTTATAGTCATCCACATGTGCCACCCCAGTATGGTCATGGATATAACGCACTGGAATACCAATTACCACAGATGGGACACCCTGACGGAACAGATGGATTTTACCTGCATCTGTTCCACCCCCAGCCATCACATCCACCTGATAAGGGATATTATTCTCCTCAGCCACCCGGACCACCAGGTTGCGGAATGGTGTATGGGGGATCATGCTGGCATCATAAAACCCGATTACAGGCCCTTTACCCAGCATGGTGCGGGGAGCAACCTGTACATCACCACTACCTGGGGTGTCGGTTGCCACAGATACATCCACCACAAGGGCAAGATCCGGCCTTACCACATCAACACTTGTTGTGGCTCCCCTCAGCCCCACCTCTTCCTGGACGGTCATTACACCGTAGACGGTACTGGGATGCTGAATCTGCTGCAGTTCTTGGAACAACTGCACCACCAGGGCGCACCCCACTCGGTCATCCAGCGCCTTTGCCATAAAAGATTTCCTATTTTCACAAACATGAAAGGAGCTGAAAGGAACCGCTGGATTCCCTTGCTTAACACCTGCTTGCTCTGTTTCCTCTTTGCTTGTTGAGCCGATATCGATATACATGGTTTTCAGCTTCACAGGTTTTGCTCTTTCCTCAGCGGTCAGAATGTGGGGAGATTTTGCCCCGATTACCCCGACAACCCTGCCCTTGTCTGTCAGAATTTCCACCCGCTGGGCGAGAAGCACCTGCTCCCACCAACCTCCCAGAGGTTGGAATTTGATAAAACCGTCATCGGTTATCCTGGTAATGAGAAAACCGACTTCATCCATATGGGCAGCTACCATAATCTTGGGGTGTTCTTCAGTACCTTTTTTGACAGCTACCAAACTCCCTAGGTGATCTGTAGTAAGCTCTGTTGCCAGGGGAGAAAGGTATTCTTTTAACACCTTCCTGATAGGGGCCTCGAAACCGGAGACCCCGGGTGTTTCAGTCAAAGTTTTCAGCAGTTCTATAGTTTTTTCTTCCATTTAAAAACCTCCCGGTTATAATGATCCAGAGTTATTTTTCTTCCACAGCCCCCTTTTTATCCCCCGGCCGATCACCAGGACGGTTCCGCTGCGCGAAAACCGCCCACCCGGTGTCAGGCTTGCTTTATTGCTTTATTGAAGCTTCACTGAGCCCCTGGCAGTTCCACCGACCGATCAGCAAAACCGTCCCTGCGCGCAGCGCCGCGCGGTCCGCGCAGTTAGGATATCGAAAATCACCTAAATCATCCTGGGAATATTTGACAAGGCTATTATTTAGGGATAAAATAATGGACAGGCCGACCCTATGGTCGGCAGGTGTCTGCCACCATCTAGAGTATTCATTACATTATGCAGACTAATTAAAATATCTAGTGTGAAAGCCGATCAGTAGAATCGGCCCCGTTCCCACTGTGTGGCTGATCCATACCGGGAGCTGGCCAGGATAGTCACCCGGCTGTAATAGTTAAGATAAAAAGCATTGACATTTACGAAAATGTCAATCTAACATACTCAGTCCGACAAATACTGGAGGTGTATTTATGGTATCAAAAAAGGAGCGAATTCTGAATGCGGCTGAGGCCCTGTTTGCTGAAAAGGGTTTCACTGCTGCCACTGTTGAAGAGGTGGCCAAACGGGCGGGTATCGGAAAGAGCACTGTTTATGAATATTTTGGCAGCAAGGATGAGATCTTCCGGCAGACACTGAAAGCAGGATTGGAGAGCTATATGGAGGCAATGAAGGGAAGGCTGAAAACTCCCTGTTCGGTGAGAGATGTGCTCACAGCTATTGGCAGCGCTCATTTCAACTTTGTCAGGGAACACACCTTCACCGCCCGCCTGCTGGCAGATGAATACAATGATACCCCATGGGCACGGCAGTGGGTGCTGGAGCTGCGGGAGCGGCGTACCACTATGTTTGCCTCATTAATCAGACAGGGAATAGCGGATGGGGAATTCCGACTGACTGATCCACGTTTGGCAGCAGAGGTTCTTTTAGGGGTAATAAATGCCCTGTGCAGCCCTCTTCTTAACAATGCTGCCCCTGATGCAGTTACACCGGAGCGTTTTCACAGGGGTATTGCCGTCTTTTTTGAAGGAATGCTGGCTTAACCGTTAATCGGTGCCAGGCACCAGAACCGCTTCCGCGGCGACCCACGAGCGAAAACAGCACAAAAAATCGTCCCCGCGTGCACCGGCATCACCGATTTTGTGTAAATTTTCCATATACCGGGAAGGATTTAGGTTGCATGCTGTAGAACTTTAGAAAAAATGGGTGACAGTCACCAGAAAGGTGTGGTTATATGCTGCGGGTTGCGGTAGCGGGCTGCTACAGCACCAACAATCCATATGAAGAGGCGGAGCTAACATCTTTGATTGCCGCTCTGCGATCACTTTCTCCAGGTGTAGAGATCACTGTTTTCTCCCAGGAACGACCAAAAAACGGCCAACCGCCCGAAGTGCGCACAGCCAGCTGCTGGAACCCTTTTCAGCTTGTTTATTCCATCATTCACTCTGACATGATCCTGAGCGGAGGCAAAATCCGGGATGACCGGGGGATATGGCCGCTGCTTAGTCATTTCGGACTGCTCGTTCTGGCGAGGTTTTTCGGCAAACCGTTGGTTTCCTATGCCCAGGAAGTAGGGCAGTTGGATTCAATAATGGGGCGCAAACTGGTGCGCTCAGCCTGCAACAAGATGGACCTGATCACTGTACGGGATGGGTTGTCAAAGGAAAGGCTTTTGGAGTTGGGGGTTGACCATCCCCCGGTTGTGGTGACAGCGGACCCGGTTTTTACTATCAACTATACCCAGTTTGACAGAGAACTCGGCCGCAGCTTATTGGAAAGGATACGCTCACAAGAAGCGTCAGATTCCTTAGCCAGCGGGATTGCCGGCAGCCCGTCCATAAAGAACTCCATTGAGCACCCATCCGCAGCATCAGCAGAAGAAAACCAGGGGGAGCATTTGAGTGCTGCAGTGGGTGCCAGGGAGCGGAGAAGGCGTGTTAAGGGAGAAGCCTTAAAAAAGGGTACAGAAGCAGCCACCCCAACCGACAAACCACAGGTAGTAACTGATAAAGCCACATCCTCAGGTGGAAAACAGGCTGTTTCGCTGCAGCCTAATTCAGCTGTGCCCGATGACCAGATACCCGTACCGCAGACACCCACATCATCAGACAAGGATAATGGAACATC
Source organism: uncultured Syntrophaceticus sp. (assembly GCA_964653445.1). Classification (GTDB taxonomy): domain Bacteria; phylum Bacillota; class DSM-12270; order Thermacetogeniales; family Thermacetogeniaceae; genus DTU068. The sequence goes on from CAZZEY010000027.1 coordinate 7,178, forward strand.
TGCAGAGGAACAAAAACCCCTATTGGGTATTGTCCTTCAGAATATCGAGGAAAATGAAGAATACAAGAAAACCATCGCAGCAGCCGCCGACCGCATGGTCCAGAACGGATGGGAGGTGCTCTTTATTCCCTTTGATTTCTCTGCTGATATGCAGGTCTGCCAGGAGGTCAGCTGGATCATGCAGCAAAAAAGCCTTATACTGCGGGATAAACTGTCTCTGGTGGAATGCTTCAGTCTGCTGGGAGAGATCGGCCTGCTCCTGGGAATGAAGCTTCCATCCCTGGTCATGGCTTCTGTGATGCGCACACCCTGTGTGGGTATTGCGCTTGATAATAAAACAGCAAAGTTTTTGGAAATGACCGGACAGACATCTGCCGGCACTCTAGAAGAACTGCAGGCGGATGAACTGTATAGCAGGATTACCGAAGCATGGGAGGAAAGGAAAGAGACTGTTTCTCACATGGATCAGCTGCTGATACAGCTGCGCCAGCAGTCCTGGGAGTCTGCCGGGCTTGCTCTGAGCTTTTTTTACTCCCGCCAGCCCAGCAAAAGGTATGACAGCCGCGCTGCCGGACGCACTGATCAGGGAAAGGCGAACAGAGCAGCCCACCGCGGGTAGCGCAGCGTCCGGGTCAACCGTCCCCAGCGCGGAACCGTTCGCAAAACCGCGCTGTAGAACCGTCCCGCCGAGCGATGCAGCATCAACATGATAATATTGGTATAATTGTAGTAACATTATTACACAGAAACTAAGGAGTGAATGATGTGACAAGGGAAGATGCATTGAAACTGATCAAGGAGAAGGTTCATACCCCTGAGCTGATCAATCACATGGTGGCTACAGCAGCCATTATGGAGGGGCTGGCCAAAAGGCTGGGGGAAGATGAGGAGAAGTGGTACCTGACCGGCCTGCTGCATGACATCGACTATGAGGAGACCAAAGAAGACCCGGACCGCCACAGCCTTGTAGCTGCAGAGTGGCTGGAAAAGGAGGGGCTTGATGAGGAAATGGTGCATGCGGTGAAAGCCCACAATAACCATGAGGGAGTAGAGCGCACATCACTCCTGGACAAAGCCCTTTATTACACGGACCCACTCTCAGGGCTCATCACAGCCACAGCCTATGTGATGCCCTCCCGCACACTGGCAGAAGTCAAAGTCAAATCCATCAAAAAGAAGTTCAAGGATAAATCCTTTGCCAAAGGAGCGAACAGGGACCAGATCCGCGGTATCGAAGAACTGGGGATCCCACTGCAGGAATTCTTTGAAATCGCCCTGCAAGCGATGCAGGATACAGCCCCAGCCTTAGGCCTATAGATGCCGATTTCCAACCTCCAGCCTCCTGCTTCTAACTGAGGCGACCGATCACCGGGAGGGTTCTACCGCGCGAAAACCGCGCGTAGGGACAGATTTGACCGTTCAGTGGAACCGTCCTGCTGCGCGCCCGCATAAAACCGCCCGGGAGAACTGCCGAGCAGATGTCTGTATGGTCATCGGGTTAGGGGGGCTCTTAAATCCACCGGAACAAAGGTTTTTTTATTAGGGTAAGGGGAGAACTGGAAAAGCTCAGAGAAAAAGCCGAGCCTAAACTGCCGCTGAAGGTGCGCCGGTTCATCCATGAAATAGTGATCTGGGTGCGCCTTAGTTTATCCTGGACGTCCCCGCGCCCGGAAACAGCGCGGGAGAACTGTCCCGGCGCGCGAGAATCGCGCGAGAGGACCGTTCCCCCGCGCGCGACATCCCCCAGTGTGGTTTCTGTGGATACCCTAGCTGCTGTGCTGCTGGGGGTGGGTTTGTTTATTTCTCCTTTATCTAGTTATTTTTTCTCCCTGGAGCCTTTGCCCGCGGGCACACTGCCCGTGGAGCCGCTACCCGGCTATATGCTGGTGGCAGCTGCTTTTGCTATTTTGGCGTACCAAAGAACAGCCAGAGGAAAGCTGGATCTGTTGAGCTCCCCGCTAAACAAAGCACTATTTTTCATCCTGATACTGGCCGTCTTATCCAGCATCAATCCCTGGGATAGAAGAGGGGCTGTGGGGCTTTGCCTGCTTTTATCCTCCTGTTTTGCTGTCTGCTGGACAACCTCAACCCTGATGAGTTCACCGGCCGCGGCCAGGGGGCTGACCCTTTCCATTACTGCCGGTGGCGCGGCAGTTTCCATCATGATGCTCACCCAAATTGTGCAGGGGAGCACAGCACCTGAATCACTCTACAGTTTGGGCGCTCTCTTGACAGCTGCATATCTCTGCTGCTGCTCCCTTTTATCTTATTATGAAACAGCACCTGAACAAACAGCATCAGACACCGCTTTTACAAACCCCACAGCTGAACCGTATAAAAAAACCCTTCAAAAAACACTCCACAAACTGCTGCACCAGCCAGCCTTAAAATCACTCATCAAGTCTGCGCTTTTTACAATAGGTTACCTGAACCTCCTGGCGGTTATCTCTCTCGGTTTAAGGGTGGCCTATGCAGTCATCTTGCTGGGGATCATCCTGCTCCTATTTACCCTCACTATAAAGAAGATGCGCCAAAACGCCCTGGGCATCATCCTGATCCAGGGGGTATCTGTTCTCCTGGTAATCAACCCTGTGTATCATTCCTTTGCAGCAGGCTGTGTCCCGGCCGGGTGGATTTGGGCCGGTGCAGGTTTTATCCTTTCTATCATACTGCTTCACACCTGGCACCGCCTGAAACAGTACTCCAAACCCCAGCCCATTGAGGCTGAGCCCGGAACAGTTGATCCCAAAAAAGACCTCTGGAAACCCCTTAGGGGAAACCCTTCCCGAGGCAATGGCACAAGGCGCCTGAGGCCCTGGGTGCTCCCTGCAGCAGCTGCTCTATTATTTCTGGTGATTGTGATCACCGGAACACCTAACATCTTACAGCTTCTTGCCCACCGGGCAGCAGGGGTGCAGTCCTATCCCCTGGCAGAACTTATGCTCAGGTGTGGGGATGCCCTCAAAGCAATGGCTGCAGCACCACACACACTACTGCTGGGAGCAGGTGGCAGCGGCTGGCCAGCCCTCATATCTATGCACCAGAGCTTTTATTATGAAGAACCTGCCCCAGGTGTATTCCTTCAGGCCGGTGTGGAGTTAGGTGTCTGCGGGCTTTTTGCAGTTCTTATCATATGGGGCATTTTCATAATTAGAATCAAGCAGCTTATCAAAATGGGCGGCATCACTGCCGAACAAAAAATATTGATCACAGCTGCTGCACGGAAAATGCCCGAATCGTCATTCGGCAGCCGATTTGAACAAAAAGCATTGATCACAGCTGTCGCATCAGGCGCCCTGGCCCTGGGCTGCCACTCACTTTTATGGCCTGGTTTCTCCTCTGCAGCAGCCCTTTACCTGTTTGCCCTTTTCGGCATAGGAAATGGTTTGAACAGCCAGCTGCGGTTCTGCCGCCCAGAAACCGCGCGGGAGAACCGTCCCCCCGCGCGAAGGCTGCCAAAGATAATCATCACAGGAATCGGTATTCCCAAAATCCCCCTGCCCAGAATCACATTGATCAATACCGGCATCAGTCAGCTTCTTATAACAGGGCTGTCCAAAATCAAGCTGCCTAAATTCCGCCCGCCCAAAATAGCTTTACCCAAGTTACGCCTTTGGTTGGCTGGATCAAGGGCAGAAACTGCGGCGGCCGGAAGCCAACAACCATATGTCGGTATCTGTAAATGCCTGGCTGTCTTGAGCGCAGCAGCACTCATTTTCATCATATCATTGAGCATTTTTATGGGAGAGCGATCCGCTCG
>CAZZEY010000028.1:0-10916 GCA_964653445.1 uncultured Syntrophaceticus sp.
TCACCCAATGCACGGCGCCGGGGTAGTGGAGGGTCTTGAAAAACGCGGAGAACAAGAACAGGTTTATTTTGTGCTTCGACTATTTTCAGGCAATTTGAAAGTGCTCGTTCCAGCTGACAAGGCTGAAAAGCTGGGAGTGCGCCGTGTTATTAAGAAGAACGAAATTGACAGTGTTGTGAAGGTTCTACAGAGGGAAGAACAGGATAAAACTGTTCCCAACTGGAATCACCGTTACAGGGCAAACCTTGAAAAAATCAGGACAGGTGATGTTTTCGCTGTTGCTGAGGTTGTCCGCTCATTAATGCGCCAGGACCAAAGGAAAGGATTATCTTCAGGAGAGAAGAGGATGTTGGAAAGCGCCTTTCAGATATTGAGCAGTGAACTTGTTCTGGCGGGAAATATGGAACCGGTTGAAGTGGAAAACATGATTAAAGATGCGGTTGCTGAGGGATAGATAGAAAAGGCGCCTGAAACATATGGGCGCTTGTTCTATTATTAGACAAACAATTTGCTTTTAGATACTTGCTATCTAGCGTATAATAGGATATGCTAATAACCAAAATAAGGATAGATAGGAGGTGAAGTGATGCTCAAAAAGATATTCAGGGTTGTTATAACTTTGGTTGGGGCAGGTATCGGATATTCTCTGAGTTTTTTACTTGCCCGGGTGGATTTTATCAATGAACTGGTAGTTGCCACAGGCTATGCCTGGTATACTATTGTAGTATTATTTGTTTTGGCTGCCGGATTAGCTGGTTTTATGCTGGCACCCCGAATGACAGTTGTCACATTAAAGGTCGTTGATTTTATGGAAACCGCTCTACAGCGCATACCAGTGCAGGATTTGGTCGGAGGTGCCTTTGGACTCATCATCGGTCTTGTTATTGCTAACCTTCTTGGTGCTCCTTTAGTTAACATTCCTTGGGTGGGACCCTATATACCGATTATTTTTAGTGTTTTGTTTGGATATCTTGGCTTAAGCCTAGGCATCAAGAAGAAAGAGGAACTGAGAGGTTTAATGTCCATGTGGAGAGTTGGTTCGAAACAAGGGCGTAGTGATGGTAGAAAAGGTATCGATAAGGTATTGGATACTAATGTGATTATCGATGGAAGAATTTCAGATATCTGCAGGACAGGTTTTCTTGATGGGACATTGATAGTTCCTCGTTTTGTACTGGAAGAACTACAGCATATTGCTGATTCCTCGGACCTGCTTAGACGCAATAAGGGAAGACGGGGACTGGACATTTTAAACCAGATGCGCAAAGAGCAGGGGATAAAGATAGAAATACGTGATTTTGATGGGGTAGATAATAAGAAAGATGTTGATTTCAGACTGATCCAGGTCTGTAAAAGGCTTGACTGCCCTGTTGTGACCAATGATTTCAATCTCAACAAGGTTGCAGAATTGGTAGGTGTTAAAGTACTTAATATCAACGAATTAGCTAATGCTGTTAAGCCGTTATTTCTTCCTGGTGAAGAAATCAACGGGGTTGATGTTATTCGTGATGGCAAAGAGAGCGGACAGGGTGTTGCCTACCTTGAGGACGGTACAATGATCGTCATCGAAGGGGGGAAGAAGTACATCGGCCAGCGCATCAATGTGGTGGTCACAAGTGTATTACAGACATCAGCTGGACGCATGATCTTTGCCAAGCCAAAAATGTCTTTTAAAGATTCTTCTTCAGCTCGGCACTACCATGAGGTGAAAGTGATTGGGTAAGGTTGGAGGTATTATTTTAGCCGCTGGTAAGGGGGAACGTATGGGTTCCCCCTTAAATAAGGTCTATTTACCGCTGGGTGAGGTTCCAGTCATTCTGCACAGCCTTAGAGTTTTTGAGCAATCGGATCTGGTGAATACATATGTTGTCGCTGCAGCAGAGGAGGATCTTTCTTACTGCAGCACACTGCTTTCATCTTATTCTCTACCTAAACTGGCCGGTGTCACCGCTGGCGGGAAGATAAGGCAGGAATCTGTGGCTGCAGGTCTAGAGTCTCTTCCTGAAGAATGCGATTTTGTGGTTGTCCATGATGGTGCACGCCCTTTACTCACACAGGAAATACTGGAGGGTGCAATACAGCGTGCCCAGGAATCCGATGCAGTGGTGGTGGCTGTCCCTGCCAAAGATACCATTAAAGTTGTTGAAGGAGAGAGGATTAAAGCAACACCTGACCGTTCCTCACTCTGGATGGCTCAGACTCCACAGGTCTTCAGCAGGTCACTACTCCAGAAGGCCCTGGATGCTGCCAGGGCTTCAGGCTATCAGGGGACTGATGATGCATCTTTAGTGGAGCGATTGGGGCACCGGGTTGATATTTATCCAGGCAGCCAAAATAATATAAAGATCACCACACCTGAGGATATTGAAATCGCCAGAGCACTTATGGGGATTCCGGTTTCCCAGAGCTTACACCCCATAGCGCGCACAGGTCTGGGTTATGATGTGCATCCTTTCGGAGAGGGGCGCCCACTTTATTTGGGTGGAATACATGTCCTTAAGGAGACAGGTTTGGTGGGGCATTCAGATGGGGATGTTCTACTCCATGCTTTGATTGATGCCTGTCTGGGGGCTGCGGCTCTTCCTGATATCGGTCATTATTTCCCTCCTTCAGATTCCCGTTGGGAGGGTGCATCCAGTTTAGCACTGCTTGGCATTACACAGAGAATTTTGGCCAGCGAAGGTTTCCGGGTCATTCAGGTTGATATGGTCATTGCCGCACAAAAGCCGCGGTTAGCACCATATATTGATAGAATCCGTTCCTTAATCGCTGCTGTGCTGGGTATTCCGCTAACTGCAGTCGGTCTTAAGGCCACTACAACAGAAGGCCTTGGCTTTGTTGGTAGGGAAGAAGGAATAGCCTGCTGGGCAATTGCTTCATTACAAGAACAAAAGAAACCCTCTCCTTAAAAAACGGAGAGGGTTGGTTAGTTATGCAGTCTATTTTCAATCTTTGGGTTTAAAAAATGCAAAGACTTGTAAAACCATGATTATTACAACGAGGAACAGCAGCCCAAGTGCTCCCCACATTACATAATTCCCGATGGCTTCTTCCATTATTCATCCCCCCTTTAAATTTAAGTATTGCAAGGGTTGTGCCAGGATGCATTAATAGGTTTAGCGTATAGTATACCTGCAATGGTTTCACAAATAGTTGCATTATAGTTTCACATTGTTAAACTAAGTTTCATGAGGCAGCAGATGAAACAGTATCTTTTTTTTAGTCTCTGCCCTAGTATTACCATAAAACTGTGGTGCATACATGAAACTGGTAGAGGGATGTAAGACGGTAGAAAACTAAAAGAGGGCTGAATATTTTTTATAATAGATTGTATTTTTTTAATTTTCTCCAGAGGGTAGTGCGGCTGATCCCCAGCAGTTGTGCAGCCTTTTTTTTGTTCCCATTGGCTGCAGTAAGGGCTTTTAAAATCGCTGTTTGATCATCGTGGTCTGTTTTTAGTTCTAATTCTTGTTTATATACGGTTTCGGTTTGGGATGGGGAGGGAGAAGTTGTTGTATAATCAGGTGAAGAACTCATTAAGGCTTCCGCAACAAAGTCTGCTGATATATAGTCATTGTCGGTCAGAATCACCAGTCGTTCCATAACATTCTGCAGTTCTCTGGTGTTGCCGGGCCAATCATAATGATAGAAAAGGTCTATTCCATTTGGTTCGATCCCTTTGATGTTTTTGTTGTACTTTTTGCATGAGATCTTCAGGAAGTGATCTAAAAGAATTGGTATATCTTCTCGGCGTTCTTTAAGCGGCGGAACCACCAGGGTCAGTATATTTATTCTGTAATAAAGATCAGGTCGGAAGAGTTTTTCATCAACCATTTTTTTTAGATCACTGTTGGTAGCGGCTATAACACGCACATCCACAGTGATCAGACGGTCATCTCCCAGCCGCATGACTTCACGCTCCTGGAGTACCCGGAGCAGTTTGGTCTGTAGTTTGTCAGACATATCACTGATCTCATCAAGGAAAATAGTGCCGCCATCAGCCATTTCAAAAAAGCCCCGTTTGCCTCCCTTTTTTGCTCCTGTGAAGGCACCTTCGGCGTAACCAAAAAGCTCACTTTCCAGCAGGTTCTCTGGTATTGCTGCACAGTTGACTGTGATAAATGGACCATTTCTGCGGGGGCTCACATTGTGAATGGCATGGGCAAAAAACTCTTTGCCCACTCCGGTTTCCCCATAGATAAGAACTGTAGCATCTACGGCACCATAGCGGCGTGCTTTATCAATGGCATCCATAATATTCTTGCTGTTTCCCAGAATATCTTCAAAGGTGTATTTGGCTACATGGCCTAAATTACGCATTCTATTTTTCGCGATAAATGATCACCTCCCAGATAGTAAAAAAACCGCCAGCACAGCGGTTTTTCAAAAATTAATATTGGTTTTACTGCCTCTAATAATGGAGATAATGGCTATGTCAGATCTCTAGGGTAATCGGTAAACAGTTCACGTGCCTCTTCCAGGCTGATATCTGGGGCTGGTATAATTAGGTCCGATTCTACTAACTCTTCATCAGGTAGTTTTGTACCCCTGGTTTCTACAAAACTGACCACATCTTGCAGACATTTAGTAAATTGGTCTTCATCCCCGTTGGTGATGGCATCCAGTAGAGAGTCATCCATGGCATCAAGTTCAACCAGACTGCTGCCTTCAACTTTATACTGTCCCTGTGTCAGTACCCTGATAATCATTACTCATTCACCTCTTTTTTTAAACGGGCAAGTTCATCCTCAATACGCCCTGCTGACTGCATCTTTTTTAATTCTGCTTCCACACTGTCCTTTTCTCCAAAAGAATCATCCAGCACTCCGGTGGCGATCATTTCATCGATTGCTGAAGCCCGGGCCTGCATTTCCTCAGTTTTATGCTCTGCTCGTTCGATGGCAAGTCCTACATCTGCCATTTCCTCAGAGAGTCCGGTCATCGCCTCACCGATCTTAACCTGCGCCTCTGATGCTGAATACTGAGCTTTGATGACCTCTTTTTTGGTGCGGAAGGCCTCTACTTTTGCCCGCAGACGGTTTTCTACCTGGGTCAATTTTTCCTGTTCCTGTGTGAGGCCGTGGACCTGCTGCTCCAAACTCTGCAGCTGCTGTTCAATCGATACCTTCCGCTCGAGGGCCATTCTCGCCAGGTCCTCTCGCCCCTGCCGCAAGGCCTCTTTGGCCTGCTCATCTATCTTGCTGAGGTCGTTTTTTAGTTTGACGGTCTGCAGTTCAAGCCTTTTTTTCGATGTTACTACATTGGTGATGTTCTTTCTAACATTCCGCAGTAGTTCAAGCTGTTTTTCGTAGGAATAATCCAGCGTTTGCTGGGGGTTTTCCATCTTGTCCACGATACTGTTAATCTTCGACTTAAAGACTGTGGAAATACGAGCTAATAGTCCCAATAGTCATCCTCCTTAAACAGAATTTAAATTACCTGAATCATATAAAACCGTGCAGCTGTTTCATATTATTACCATCATTATCCATCAACATACATGAGCAAATACAAAACCAGCTGCTCATTTACTGCTATTAACTATCCACCAGATTGTTATACCGGGCACCCCCAAAGTGGGTACCAAGCGGTTGTGTCCTTCTCCCAGGGCAGTTCATTTTCCAGCATGGTAAACACCCGCTGTTCTGAAGAGTGGTTGCGCTGTTTGTTATGGTGGTTGGTGGGGATAAATGGGTAAAAAGTACCGCGTTTATAGTAGTAAATTAGGTACATCTTTTCATTTACTTTTTGGTGCTGGAAAGGGAAAACTGCTGCCAGCAGTTGGGTATCATAACCATTTTCTTTAAGGGTTTGTGCTGATAGGTGTGCCAGTTGTACAAGATCATCCCAATCCTGATCTGCAAACATTAGCCATGTGTAGCCGTATTCATCATTTTGGATATTTAATTTTGATTTTGTTTCACTGATTGTCAGCTGAAGAAGTTCCTTTAGTTCTTCTGCTGCTGTTTGATAATATAGGCTGGTGGCAGGTTTGATTACCAACCCGCATTTACCCGATGGTGTCCAACCTAATTCTGTAAAAGAAATAAGAGCAGTTGACAGCGCAAAAAAGGGATCAAGTTTTGCTTTAGGTGGAACATTTCTTCGGAAAATCGCATCAAAAAGTCCCATATCATCCCCTCATCTGCCGTTCTAATTCCCGGAGGTAGGCAAGGCGCCGCTCTAAAGAGGGGTGGGTGGAAAACAGTTCTGCAAAGGACTCACCCTTTAAAGCTGGGATGATGAAAAAGGCATTCACCCCTTCTGCCTGACGCAGGTCCCGCTCCGGCACATTCTTCATTGTTCCGCTGATTTTGATCAGGGCATCACGCAGCAGCCCTGGTGAACCTGTAAGAAAGGCTGCTCCTCTATCAGCTGAATACTCTCTATAGCGGGATATAGCCCGAATTAGGAAAAAACTGATCAAATAAACCAATAGAGAAACGAAGTAAATAAGCATAAATGAGCCCCGCTCCTCTCGGTCCCGACCAAAACCGCCGACAAAAAAGAAATTTTGTACTATAAAGGATGCTACTGTTGCAAAAAAGCTAGCTATGGTCATTACTGCAACATCTCTATTTTTGATGTGGCTGATTTCATGTGCCAGTACAGCCTCAACCTCCTGGGTTGTCAGCTGCTGCATCAGCCCCTGGGTAACAGCTACCACCGCGTTTTTTGGGTTTCTCCCGGTTGCAAAAGCATTGGGAATACGTGTGGGCATAACAGCCACCCGGGGTTTGGGCATATCAGCCAGCATAGAGAGGCGGTCCACTATAGCATGAAGTTCCGGGGCCTGCTGGGGTGACACCTCTTTAGCTCCTGTGCTGGCTAGTACCAGTTTGTCGGAAAAGTAGTACTGGGCGAGGAGCATGATGCCTACTATAAAGATGATAAAGGTTGTACTGACATTGGCGTACCAGAGGACTACACCAAAGAGGAGATAAACTGCTGCCAGCAAGAACATTGTTAAAAACATCCTTACTTTTAACTGGTAGTCAACTGGAAAACGGCGCTGATTCATGGATTAATATACTCCTTTCCCCAGTTTTTTGTTATGCATCATTATACGGTTTATTACCTGTTGTTGTCAATTCTAAGCTGCCATAATGATAAAAGCTGTTATAAGAATTATGAGAAGGAAAAATATAATTCCCAGCAGTACAGCAGGAATAAAATAAGTTGCTACAGCACCTCCTGTAGAGATCTGCTGGCTTTCCCTGATCGCTATGATTTCAAGAACGAGCACCCAGATGCTGGCAGCAAAGCCGATAATACTGCTCAGGAAATAGCCTGCAGTACCAGTTAGTGATATGATAGCCATCAGGGGTGCTCCCAGAAAATAGGGGCAGGATGCATAGCCCAGCCCCGCCAGCATACCCACAACTGTTCCTCGGCCCTTGAATAGTTTAGCGAACAGGAAGAAAAGCAGTCCTCCTATTACCCAGACCAGCAGGTCATCGAACAATGAGAAGAAAAAACCCATTGAGGTTGAGTTCAATGCTGTAGACAGTTGATCAGCGGCACTTGTGCCCATAATTGGTTTCAGGTGTTTTATTAATTCTTGGTCCCCTGGTTCTGCCAATTTACTCAGCCATTTGAGCAGGGAGACCAATAAAACGATGAGCAACCCTTCCTTCCAAAGTTCAGCCTCAGATGTCTGGCGCAGTGTTTTTACAGGTGACCTCAAAATACCGATAATGCGTTCCCACAAATTTCTCTCCTCCTAATATTGGATTGTTGTATGTGTAGGAGGCAGGGATGGGTTTTCGAGCAGTAAACTAACCCCTCTTAAAAGGTCGAGAAAACCGGGTACCCTATGGTAGTCGACCACCTCAGGTTCACCTTCGATTCCTGCCAGTTCTGCTGCCAGTCGGACAGCATCCCTTTTTCCCCCCAGTTCATCTACCAGCCCAACCTCTTTGGCCTGGTTCCCAGTATAGATCCGTCCATCTGCCAGTTGGCGTACCTTGTCCAGAGGCATGCTGCGCCCTTTTGCTACCGCGTTGATAAATTGGTTATAGGTATCGTCAATAATTCCCTGCATAATTTCTTCCTCTTCAGAATTCAAAGGGCGTGATGGTGACAGCATATCTTTATGAGGGCCGCTTTTAAAGACTCGCTCTTTGTACCCGATCATTTCGTAAAGTTCCTCAAGATTTGGTACAGTGGAAATTACGCCAATACTGCCGGTTAGAGAGGAGGGGCCAGCAACAATCTTATCTGCAGCTGCTGCTACATAGTAGCCTCCTGAAGCTGCTGTATCACCAAAAGAGGCTACTACCTTTTTGCCGGATTCTTTAACACGGAGGACCTGTTCATAAAGCTCCTGGGATGCATTAGCACTTCCCCCCGGAGAGTCGATCCGCAGCACAACAGCATCCAGGGAATCGTCTTGTTCGGCACTTTCCAAATCATCCATGGTTATACTTGTGCTAGAAGCGGATCCCCAGATAGATGGGTCCTGGTTGGAAGTGATGGTCCCTGTGAGATAGATGACAGCAACCTTACCGGTTCCTGTAGGGGTTTTTGCTTTTCCATTTTCACCTCTATTGGCAGCTGCAACTGCTACCAGTGTAATCAATATGCTTACAGCTACAAGAATTACGCCTGCTTTTTTGGCATCCAAAGTTTTAACCTCCCTCTTATGGTTCTTAAATATTATGATCTATGCCATCAATCTAATACTGCCCAATTCTCACCAATTAGGATTTTGATGTTGGGAGAAAATCGCGCAAAAGTGCTGTCCGCGAGATCCATATTTCCTTGGCAATAAATGGCTGCTTCTTTTTGGATCGTATCCAGAAAGGGTTGAATAGGATGATGTGCGGCAGTTGGCCAATTTGATAGCATAAGCGCCAGAAAGTGGATTTCATCTCTTTAACATCAAAACCAAGCAGGCGTGCTTCTTGATGAAAAATGGATATGCCAAAAAAGGCTTCAACTTCCGGATCGACCTTTTTCTGCTTGACCAGCTCAGCTAGTTGAGTGATTTCCTGTTTCATTTCCTTTTTTATTTTCATTACCGCTTGAACACTGCTGCTGCTTTTCCGCAAAATTTGATAAAATTCGCTGTTTGCCAGATGCAGTTCTCCAATTCTGTCTCCAGGGTTGATTGCAGTGCCGTCCCGCAGCTCAATTCCCGGTCCACGGTACTGCCTAAAATTAAGGTATAATAGCCCTCCACTATTATTTTCTTTCGATCTCCATATATTCCGAAGGGCATTAGTGAGTTCTCGCAAAATCACTTTTTTCATAGAACAGCACCTTTCCCGGTTAATCAATAACAACCCTATTCTGTATTTTTTTAATAATTCCTGCTTTTAGGCACCAGTAATAAAAAATGCCAGGGTTCTTCCCTGGCATTTAAATAACGATATTTTTATTCTTCTTTGTTTTCTGGGTTGAGCCCAGTTGCCATTTTCATAAACGGCTTGATCAAATCGATGGGTAGTGGGAAGATCACGGTGCTGGACTGATTGACTGCGATCTCCCGCAGTGTCTGAAGGTAGCGAAGCTGGATTGTAGCCGGGTTTTTCGAGATGACCTCCGCTGCCTCTGCCAGGGTTTTAGATGCCTGGAACTCACCATCTGCGTGGATCAGCTTGGCTCTCCGCTCACGCTCTGCTTCAGCCTGAGCTGCCATTGCACGCTGCATATTGGGCGGCAGTTCCACATCTTTAACTTCTACTGTGCTCACCTTGATTCCCCAGGGTTCAGTCCCCTCATCAATGATATGCTGTAGGCGCTGATTGATAGCATCGCGCTGTGACAGCAGTTCATCCAGTTCTGACTGTCCCAGTACACTCCTTAGGGTTGTCTGGGAGAGCTGGGATGTAGCTTTGACGAAGTCATAGACCTTGATCACTGAATCTACCGGGGTTACTACCCTGAAATAGACCACTGCATTCACTTTAACTGTAACATTATCCTTGGTGATGACCTCCTGGGTGGGAACATCCATGGTGATTACCCGCAGGTCCACTTTTTGCATTCTTTCAATACCTGGGATCAAAAAGATGATGCCTGGGCCCCGGGCTCCTACACAGCGCCCCAAGCGAAAGATAACACCGCGTTCATATTCCTGTACAATCCGCAGGGAGGATGCTGCTAATAGAATTAGAAGAATAATTAGGAAAGTAAAACTCATATTTTCCCAGGAGTGCTTGAGCACTACCTGGAATTCACCCCTTTCTTAAAGTATTATGACTGTTTTTGCTGTCTAACATACCTCCGGCTCATGGTCATTTGTAGCGCTGTACTTTCAAGCGCAGGCCGTCAATGCCGGTAACCACCACCTTTTCTCCTTTCATGATGTCGCCTTCTGTGCTCACCGCGTTCCAGAGTTCCCCCTTGACAAAGACAAAGCCTTCAGGTTTAAGATCTGTTCTGGCGGCAGCTTGTTGACCGATGAGTCCCTCGCTTCCTGTTGCAACTTTTCGTTTTTGGCCTCTAACTACTGCTGTAATTAGCAGTGCCATAAGGGCCGCAAAAATAATGGTGGTTGTCACGATCAAAGAGATATTGATCCCAATACCCGGGGGACCGCCGCTGAACAGGAGCAGTGAACCGGTAAGAAAAGAAATGACTCCACCTGCACCCAACAGGCCGTGGCTTGGTACAAAAACTTCAGCGATGAAAAGACCAAATGCTAGAATGATCAAGAGAACTCCTCCCCAATATGCATCCAATGTACCTAGAGAATAAAGCCCCAGCAGCAGGGAGATTGCCCCCACAACACCAGGGAAGATAAGGCCTGGATTGTAGATTTCCACCATCAGACCTGCCATACCTATGGTCATCAGAATATATGCCAGATCTGGGTTGCTCAAGGTTAGCAGTGTATCTTCAATAAAGTTCATAGGAACCTCTACCAGTGGAGCATCCTTGGTTTCAAGTGTAACAGAGGTGCCGCCGGC
>CAZZEY010000029.1:0-10755 GCA_964653445.1 uncultured Syntrophaceticus sp.
ACCTGATGAATGCCATTGTACTAAACTCCACAGCATTCAATGGTGCTCGTATTGTTGGCCCTGCTGTTGCCGGTTTTGCCATCGATTATCTGGGTATGGCCCCCTGTTTCCTGGTAAATTCAGCTACTTATTTAGCAGTTATTATCGGACTGCTGTCACTGCGTGTTGATGACACCGCCAAAGACACAGAGCCGATGGAAATGGTTTTTTCTAAAATCAAGGATGGTTTAAAATACATACGTCAAACTCCTCTTATACTGCGCATTCTGTCTCTGCTGGTCATAATGAGCATTTTTGCCATGAACTATAATGTACTGATTCCTGTGCTGGCCCGGGATACTTTAGGTCTACAGGCTCAAGGGTATGGAATCCTAATGTCTGCTATGGGTGTAGGATCCATTATCGCAGCTGTTATACTTGCCTTTGTAAGTCATTTGGGCCCACGCTGGTATATTTTAATGAGCGGTGCAGTGGGTCTGGCACTTTTTCAACTGCTTCTAGCCTTTAACCGCTCTCTTATCATAGCTCTGGTTTTGCTTGGGCTAACCGGCATGTCTATGATAACCTTTGTTACTTCAGTAAATACAACACTTCAGCTGAATTCACCGGATCACCTTAGAGGAAGAGTAATGAGTGTTTATACACTGGTCTTCCTGGGTCTCGCACCTCTAGGAAGCCTTTTCAGTGGAACAGTTGCTGATTTAGGTGGAGCTCCAGCAGGGCTGGCTGCAGGGGCGATCATCGGGCTGGTAAGTGCTGCTGCTGTCCTTATTATGGGCAAACCGAAGAGTTCAGCAGGCAGAGAAATTCATAAATAATCCCAGCAGGAAATCAGCAGCAGATGACGAAGTTTTAGAAAAACCCTCATAAAAAGAAAGGGGGTATTTTGTGTGAAAGTATCTAAGAAGTGGAAGCTTCCACTGACCTTTGTGCTGTTTTTAACCGGGATCATGCTTATGCTTGCTCTGCAGGCATTAGACAGTGAAGCTCAATCCCCCACCCAGCAGAAAAATAAAACTTTGGTTACTATGATCCAACAGCAGGAAGAACAGTTGGAAGCACTGAAAAAAGATATTGAAGACAAAAGAGAAACCCTGGACAAATATCAAAAAAACCTATCAGAAGGGCAGTTAGAAACCGAACACCTGCAGTACGAACTGGATAACCTGAAACTCCTCTCTGGTTTATCTGATATAGAGGGTAAGGGCATTCTTGTTTATCTGGATGACAACACCAAGGGCAAAGAATTGGCCTTCATCAAAAATCCTGATCAGTCTAAAGCTGAAGATTTTTTAATCCATGACAAACACCTACTCTATATTGTTTATGAACTGCGGGCAGCTGGTGCAGAAGCTATTTCCATCAATAATCAGAGAATCGTCAGTTCCACTGATATAAGATGTGTCGGAACAACAATCCAGGTGAACGCAGAACGACTTGGCCCCCCATTTATTATCAGGGCTATCGGAGATCCTTACAATTTGGCCAAGATTTTAGAGTCCGAACGAAGCCAGTACAACTTCTTAAAGATGGCGGGGTATCCTGTGCGCATTGAAAAACACAGCAATTTGATTATGGAGCCTTACAAAGGAAGTTACCAATTCACCTACGCCCAACCAAAGGAGGAGGAATAATATATGTGGGTACCGCTTCTGGGTCTGCTGATCGGCCTGATCATCGGCACTGTTCTAAACATACCAATACCAGGAGTATTTGCCAAATACCTTTCCATAGCAGTACTAGCTGCACTGGACTCATCCTTTGGTGGGATCAAATCTATTTTTGAAGATAAATTTGATGCTGCCATTCTCCTGACCGGTTTTTTCACCAACGCCCTGATGGCTGCCCTACTGGCATATTTGGGAGACCAGTTGGGAGTAGATCTCTATCTGGCTGCTGTCTTCGCTTTTGGCGTTCGCCTCTTCCAGAACCTGGCTTTTATCAGGAGAGAACTGCTGAGCAAATGGAAAGAAACACGCCAACAAAAACGAAAAAAGAGGGATAACCATGAGTAGGCTGCAGAACTGGAAAGTCCCTGTTTTTGTTACTTTTATTCTGTTGGGATTACTGATCACAGTACAGTTTCGCACCCAGCAGAACTATCTGAGAGAGCTTTCACAGCAGTCAACTGATGACTTATATTCGATGCTTACCAATATTAATAATGAAAAAAGTAAACTGGAACAAGAGCTGGTTGAGCTTAATCAGCAGCTGTATACTGTAACCAACGATGTTAACACAGGTGAAAATTTGACCAATGAACTGCAGCAGGATATTGTAAAACAAAAAACTGCCATTGGGCTCATGCCGGTGGAGGGTCCGGGGATTAAGATTACTATAGATGCAGATCCTCCAATTTATTACCTCGATCTGATAGATATAATTAATGAACTCTGGAACGCCCAGGCAGAGGCCATCGCCATCAACGAACACAGGATTACCAGCTGGTCAAAGATTCACTTTAGTCTTGAAAACAACACTGTTACAGTAAATGGGAACATTATCACCTATCCCTGTGTGATAACAGCTATTGGTGATCCAGACAAACTAGATGAAGGACTGCGCCTCATGGGAGGTGTGCTTGATGACTTGGCCTTTTATGATATCTACCCGACAATTACCAAAGAAGAAAACTTAGAGGTACCCGGATCTGAAATACCCAATATCCGTCACATGAAACCTAAAGCAATAAATGATTAAGCCCGAGAAAACTCGGGCATTTTTTAACAAATTTTTTAGTTCTGCCGCCTCAGCAGGAAGTAGTTCATACTGTCGGTTAAAGCCTGCCAGCTTGCTTCAATAATGTTCTCTGAGAGCCCCACAGTACTCCAGGTCCCTTCAGAATCTGCGGATTCAATAAGCACACGCACCTTGGCGCTGGTGCCATCCTTGCCGTCCAAAACACGCACCTTATAATCAACAAGGTGCATCTCTTTGAGTGATGGATAAAACCCCTCCAGCGCTTTTCTGAGAGCATTGTCTACAGCATTGACTGGGCCATCCCCTTCAGCTGCTGTGTGCATCACCTGATCACCAACTTTAAGCTTGATCATAGCCTCAGAGTTGATGAGTTCCTCTCCTTTTCCATTGGCGGGCCGCTTCTCCACCAGGATTTTTAGACTTTCCAGAATGAAGAATTCCGCCTTCTGGCCGGAACTTCTGCGCAGCAGAAGTTCCAGAGAGGCCTCTGCACCTTCGAACTGATAGCCCTTGTGCTCCAGTTCCTTAATTTCACTGCTCAATCGCCGAGTGGACTCATTATCTTTGGTCAGATCAAGTCCAAATTCCTGGGCCTTGAAAAACACATTGCTGGATCCTGCCAGCTCAGATACCAGGACCCGCCTTCTGTTTCCCACCAGTTCGGGGTCCACATGTTCATAGGTCACCGGGTCCTTTAAGATAGCACTGACATGGATCCCTCCCTTATGGGCAAAAGCACTGGCACCTACAAAGGGCTGACTGTTCAAGGGGCTCATATTGGCGATCTCACTCACATAGCGGGATACCTCGGTTAATCGTTTGAGGGAAGAGTCATCCAGTGATGATAATCCCATCTTCAGCTGTATGTTAGGGATTACAGAACAGAGATTGGCATTCCCACACCTCTCCCCAAAACCGTTAATACTTCCCTGAACCTGACGTGCCCCGCGTCTTACAGCTGTAAGGCTGTTGGCCACAGCCAGTTCCCCGTCATTATGGGCATGAATCCCCAATGGTGTGTCGATCTCCTCCTGCACCCTGCTTATAACCCGCTCAATTTCCTCAGGGAGTGTGCCGCCATTGGTATCACAGAGTACAATCCAGTCGGCACCTGCGATAGAGGCTGCTTTCAGTGTATTCAGTGCATAAGCAGGGTTTGCCTTAAACCCGTCAAAAAAGTGCTCTGCATCATAGATCACTTCTCTACCATGTGCCTTTAGATAGTGCACACTGTCCCTGATCATATCGATGTTTTCCTGTAATGTTGTCTTTAATGCTATAGCAACATGATAGTCCCAGCTTTTGCCAAAAATAGCCACAACCGGGGTTTCAGCTCCCAGCAAAGCTTTAATATTGTTGTCATCCTCTGCCTTACACCCTGCTCTCCTGGTGGAGCCAAAAGCAGAGATCTTGGCCTGTTTTAAGTCCAGTTCCTGCACCCTTTTAAAATACTCCATATCTTTGGGGTTGGACCCCGGCCAGCCCCCTTCGATATATTGAACCCCGAGTTCATCAATTTTACTGGTGATCTTCAACTTATCCTCAACTGTAAGGCTGATGCCTTCAGCCTGAGTTCCATCTCTCAGGGTTGTGTCATATATGTATACTAAATCCCCAACACTTTTCATCCTTTCTGAATGTATTCTGCCACCAGATCGCCCATCTGGGCAGTAGTAACCTCTTTCCCACCGGAATGCATAAGATCCGGTGTGCGGTAGCCTTCTTCTAATACTGATTGAACCGCTGCCTCCACAGCCCGGGCCTCCTCCTGCATATTAAAGGTCAGGTCCAACATAAGTGCTGCTGACAGAATGGTAGCCAGAGGGTTTGCCTTCTGCTGCCCTGCTATATCAGGGGCAGAACCATGTGCAGGCTCATAGAGGGCAACATCCCCACCGATGCTTGCAGAGGCGAGCATTCCAATGGATCCAGTTAAAACACTGGCTTCATCGGTCAGGATATCTCCAAAGGTATTTTCGGTCACAATAACATCAAACTGGGATGGTCTGCGCACCAGCTGCATAGAGCAGTTATCCACATACAGGTGATCCAGTTCCACATCCGGGTATTCACTCCCCAATTCGGTCATAACCTCTCTCCAGAGGCGGCCGGTAGCCAGGACATTGGCCTTATCAACAGATGTAAGTTTCCTCCTCCTTTTCCTTGCCAATTCAAAGGCAAGGCGCCCGATACGGATGATTTCCTCGGTGCGATAAATCAGGGTGTCTACAGCCTGCTCCTCACCATCTACTTCCTCCCTCTTTTTGGGGCCAAAGTAAAGCCCACCGGTTAATTCCCTCACAACTACCAGGTCAAGCCCCTGGACTACTTCAGGTTTCAGGGGTGAGGCAGCAATCAGATCAGGGAAGAGAACAGCCGGTCTAATGTTGGCATACAGCCCCAACTTTTTGCGCAGAGGGAGCAATGCCCCCATTTCGGGACGAAGATGCACAGGGAGTTGATCCCATTTGGGTCCCCCAATAGCTCCCAAAATAATGGCATCACTCTCTTTGCAGAGTTTCAAGGTGCTGTCTGGCAGGGGATCACCGCAGTCATCGTATGCCGCTCCACCGATAAGGGCTTCTTGAAACTGAAAACTCCTCTCAAAACGCTTCTCTACAGCTTTAAGTACTTTCACAGCTTCTGGCATGATCTCTTGTCCGATTCCATCTCCAGGTAATAGTAAAACTCTAGGCACGATCCTTCATCCTTTCTTGAACATACTTGATCAGACCACCCTGTTCTATGATCCCCTGCATAAATGGGGGAAATGGTGCGGCCTGGTACTCTCCACCACTGGTCAAATTTTTGATTACACCTTTGGTCAAATCTACCTCTACCTGATCACCCTCCATAAGAGCTTCGGCTGCCTGCGGGCACTCCAGAATAGGAAGGCCGATATTCACCGCGTTGCGGTAAAAGATGCGGGCAAAGGTGGAGGCGATGATACACGATACCCCTGCAGCTTTGATAGCGATCGGTGCATGCTCCCGGGATGAACCACAGCCGAAGTTCTTCCCTGCCACTATCACAGCACCGGGCTGCACTCTACCTGCAAAGGTGGGATCCGCGTCCTCCATACAGTGGGCAGCCAGTTCCGCAGGATCCGATGTATTTAAATAGCGAGCAGGTATGATCTGATCAGTATCGATATCCTCACCAAATTTATAAACATTTCCTTTAATCTGCATTACCCATCACCTCCTCGGGATGAGTGATCATCCCGGTTACTGTTGATGCCGCGGCAACAGCAGGCCCAGACAGATAAACCTCACTCTCCGGATGCCCCATGCGCCCAACAAAATTGCGGTTTGTAGTGGAAAGAGCCTTCTCCCCTTTGGCCAGGATGCCCATATGGCCGCCCAGACAGGGACCGCAGGTAGGTGTGCTGACCAACGCGCCTGCTTCCACAAAAGCTTCCAAAAGCCCTTCCCGCAGTGCCTGCAGGTAAATCTCCTGTGTTCCCGGAATAATAATTACCCGTAGTCCGGGGTGCACTTTTCTTCCTTTAAGAATGCTGGCGGCAATACGCAGATCCTCAATGCGCCCATTGGTACAGGAACCGATGACCACCTGATCCAGCTGGATCCCCTGTGCTTCACTTACCGGCCGGGAGTTTTCCGGGAGGTGGGGGAAAGCTACCTGTGGCTCGATCTCGCTCACATCATACTCCCTAACCTCAACATAAACAGCATCTGGATCACTGAAATAAAACTGATAAGGCCTTTTTGCCCTTTTCTCCACATAGGCTTTTGTTTTTTCATCTGGAGGTATGATCCCATTTTTAGCCCCTGCTTCAATAGCCATATTGCACATGGTCAGCCTTCCCTCTACAGACAGATCACTGATGGCCTCCCCTGTTAATTCCATGGTTCTGTAAAGTGCCCCATCTACCCCAATATCACCGATGGTGTGGAGGATGAGGTCCTTCCCCCCCACCCAGGGGCGCATTTTACCATGATAAACAAACTTCATGCTTTCCGGTACTTTAAACCAGCACTCTCCTGTAGCCATCCCCGCGGCCAGATCTGTGCTGCCTACACCTGTGGCAAAAGCACCCAGAGCGCCATAGGTACAGGTGTGGGAATCAGCTCCAATAATCATATCCCCTGGGAGCACAAGCCCCTGTTCAGGCAGCAGACAGTGCTCGATCCCCATTTTACCCACTTCAAAGTAATTGGTAATACCAAAGCTTTTGGCAAATTCCCTGACACATAATGCCTGCTCCGCTGATTTAATATCTTTATTGGGTGTAAAGTGATCAGGCACCAGAACAACCCGCTCTGTATCAAAAACATGATCAAGGCCTAGTTTGGAAAATTCCTTTATTGCCACAGGTGCGGTGACATCATTAGCCAGGGCCAGGTCAAGCCGGCAGTTGATCAACTCTCCGGGAACAACCTGGTCCTTCCCGGCATGGGCCGCCATAATTTTTTCTGTAATGGTCATACTCATAGAA
Source organism: uncultured Syntrophaceticus sp. (assembly GCA_964653445.1). Taxonomy (GTDB): domain Bacteria; phylum Bacillota; class DSM-12270; order Thermacetogeniales; family Thermacetogeniaceae; genus DTU068. Next base: position 7,160 of record CAZZEY010000029.1, read on the forward strand.
CATCTTCTCCTACTTGTTGGATTACTATATTGACTGCATTCAAATATGCCTTAACACTTGCCTCTACCACATCTGTGCTGACACCCCGCCCAATAAAATACTTATCTTCATACCTTACCCGTACTGTAACTTCACCAAGAGCATCTTTACCCCCGGTGATAGCACTCAGGTTATATTCATCCAGTGCTATGTGATGCCCTCCCAGTATTTTATCAATGGCGTGGAAAGCCGCGTCCACCGGACCATCCCCACATGCAGCCTCTTTTAAGGTACGGCCATTCCTTTTGAGGCCCACTGTCGCTGTGGGAATAGTATTTGTTCCACTGGAAAACTGCAGATAGGATAACTGATAAAGATCCCCTGAGATGCGGATCTCGTTTTTTACCAGGGCCTCTATATCGAGATCAGTGACCTCCTTTTTGCGGTCAGCGATCTCCTTGAAACGGGCAAAAGCTTTATCCAGTTCCTCTTCTTTGAGGGGGTAGCCCAACTCTGCCAACCGCTCTCTCAGGGCATGGCGCCCGGAGTGTTTGCCTAAAACGATGCTGTCTTTAGAGACACCGATCAGTTCCGGATTCATGATCTCATAAGTTGTGCGTTCCTTTAATACACCATCCTGGTGGATCCCGGATTCATGAAGAAAGGCGTTTTTTCCTACGATTGCTTTATTGGGCTGCACCTGAACTCCTACCAGGGAACTGACCATTCTGCTGGTCCTGTAGATCTCCTGATACTTGATCCCGGTCTTGCGGTGATAAAACCCCTGTTTGGTGTAAAGAGCCATCACAATCTCTTCTAGAGCAGCATTGCCGGCCCTCTCACCCAAACCGTTGACAGCAACCTCCACCTGATTAGCTCCCGCCTGAATAGCTGCCAGTGAATTAGACACCGCCAGACCAAGATCATTGTGGCAGTGAACACTTAAAACAACCTGGTCTATTTTTTTAACCCGCTGACGGATCGCTGCAATAAAATCAGCAAACTCCCCGGGAACAGCATAACCCACAGTATCAGGTATATTGATTACTGCCGCACCTGCCTCAATGGCTGCCTCAATCACTTCACACAGGAAATCAAGATCGCTGCGAGAAGCATCCTCAGCAGAGAACTCCACATCAGCTGTGTATTGTTTGGCATGCTTTACTGCTGCTGCTGCCAATCTCAATACCTCTTCCCTGCTCTTTTGCAGTTTATATGTGAGATGAATATCTGAAGTAGCGATAAATGTATGAATGCGCCTGCGTTCTGCCGCTTCTAAGGCTTCTGCTGCCCTGTCTATATCATTTTTATTAGCTCTGGCCAATGCACAGATAACCGGCCCCTTGATCTCCTGAGCGATACCCTGCACAGCTTTAAAATCACCGGGAGATGCAACAGGAAACCCCGCCTCAATCACATCAACATTGAGTCTGGCCAGCTGTCTGGCTATGCCCAGTTTTTCCTCGGTATTTAAATTTACTCCGGGGGTCTGTTCGCCATCCCGGAGTGTAGTATCAAAGATGTATACTCTCTCTTCCATGCCATCACCTCTTAACAGCCTGCTGCAGCAGCTGCTGCAGCTGCTTTTTATTCCTCCCCGTATTTTTGCCCCCTCACCATGGCAATTTTGCCTGTGCGCACCAGTTCCAATATGCCGAAGGGTTTGAGTGACTTTTCAATAGCCCGGATTTTTCCCTCATCACCTGTACACTCGATGATCAGTGAATTATGGCCGATATCCACGATGCGGGCTCTGAAAATATCAACAATCTGCATAATTTCGCCCCGGACCACCGGTTCCGCTTTAACCTTGATCAAAACCAACTCCCGGTCCACATGTTCAGCCTCAGAGATGTCCCGCACATCGATAACATCTATCAGTTTATCAAGCTGTTTGACCACCTGTTCGATTACCTGGTCATCCCCATCCACGACAATGGTCATACGTGAGATATCCGAGTCATGGGTCTGCCCTACTGCCAGGCTTTCGATATTATATCCCCTCCTGCTGAACAGTCCTGCTACACGGGTCAAAACACCCGGTTGATTTTCTACCAATACTGCAAGTATATGTCTCATCTCTTACCCCCCAATCATCTTTGTCAACGTTCCACCTGCGGGAACCATCGGATAGACGTTTTCTTCACTATCAATAGCCATGTCAACTATCACCGCTCCCGGGTGATTGAGGGCTTTGTCAAGCACCGGACGTACTTCATCAGGGTGCTGGGCACGATAACCTGCGATCCCATAAGCAGCAGCTAGTTTAATTAAATCAGGCACAGGAATAAGTTCGGTTTGAGAATACCTTTTATCATGGAAAAGCTCCTGCCACTGGCGTACCATCCCTAGATATCCGTTATTCAGAATAATTATTTTTACAGGCAGCTGGTACTGAACGATGGTGGCAAGTTCCTGCAGGTTCATCTGAAAACTGCCGTCACCTGAGATACTGATCACCAATTCATCTGGACGGCCTATCTGCGCACCTACCGCAGCGGGCAGGCCAAAGCCCATGGTTCCCAGACCTCCGGACGAAATAAAGGTGCGGGGCCGGTTTACTTTATAGTACTGAGCTGCCCACATCTGGTTCTGCCCTACCTCTGTAGTAACCACAGCACTTTCTCCTGCCAGTTCCCTGATCTGCTCTATAACGAATTGGGGTTTGATCTTATCTCCGTCCTGGCAGTAGGAAAGAGGATGCCCCTCCTTCCATCTGTTAATTCTATCAAGCCATTCTCCTGTTTGAGGTGCTTCAAGCCTAGCAATTAATTCCTGCAGGATCAGTTTGGCATCACCGTTCAGAGCATGGTGTGGCCTGACATTTTTGCCCATCTCTGCTGCATCGATATCAATATGGATTACCTTGGCCTGAGTTGCAAAGGTGTCCAGTCTGCCTGTAACCCGGTCATCAAAACGCGCCCCTATGGCAATTAACAGATCGCTGTGGGAAACAGCATAATTTGCATAATAAGTTCCGTGCATCCCCACCATACCTAAAGACAAGGGGTGGTCTTCCGGTATGGCCCCTTTGCCCAACAGTGTTGTGGTCACCGGAATCTGTGCCTTTTCAGCGAACTCCCTGAGTTCTTCTGCTGCTCCGGAGGTGATTACCCCTCCCCCGACATAGAGCACAGGCCTCCGGGAAAGACCAATGGTTTTTACCGCCTGATAGATCTGAGCAGCACTTGGCTCACCAGGCACATGGTACCCCCGGAAAGAAACCTCTTCAGGGTAATCAAATTCTACCTCTGCTGTCTGTATATCTTTAGGCAGGTCGATTAAAACCGGGCCGCACCTTCCTGTACCCGCCAGGTGAAATGCCGCTTTAATGGTTGCGGCAAGTTTGTTTACATCCCTCACCAAATAACTGTGTTTCACAATGGGGAGGGTAATTCCGGTGATATCAGCCTCCTGGAAAGAATCCCTTCCTATGGCAGGGGTGGCAACCTGGCCGGTAAAAACAACCATAGGAACTGAATCCATACATGCGGTGGCGATACCTGTGACCAAATTGGTGGCACCGGGCCCAGAGGTGGCAACCACCACTCCGGTTCTTCCGGTAGCCCGGGCATAGCCGTCCGCGGCATGAGCTGCAGCCTGTTCATGGCGCACCA
>CAZZEY010000030.1:0-10690 GCA_964653445.1 uncultured Syntrophaceticus sp.
AAGCAGCAGGGAGATCTCTATTAAATGGTCTTCCTGCAGTCAATTATGGGGTGGAGAACTGCCGTAAGATTATCAATGCTGTCAACAGCCCTGTTCAGGTGAGGCACGGCACTCCTGATGCTCGCTTGTTGGCAGAGGTTACCCTTGCCGCAGGTTTTACCGATTTTGAGGGTGGTGGGATCTCTTATAATATCCCTTATGCCAAAGATGTGCCTCTTGATCGATCCCTTGCCAACTGGCAGTATGTGGACAGGCTGTGTGGTGTTTATGCAGAGCAGGGTTTGATCATCAACAGGGAGATGTTTGGTCCGCTGACCGGCACACTGGTACCCCCCTGTATTTCCCACTCCATAGGAATTATCGAGGCACTCCTTGCTGCAGAACAAGGAGTGAAGAGCATCGCCATTGGTTATGGACAGGGTGGCAACCTGTACCAGGATACAGCTGCTCTGCGCACACTGGCTCGGTTGGGCCGGGAATACCTGGACCGCTTTGGCTTTCAAGATGTGCAGTTGACAACGGTATTTCACCAGTGGATGGGAGGTTTTCCACAGAATGAATCCCGGGCACTGGGGGTTATCGCCTGGGGTGCTGCCACTGCGGCTTTAGCCGGTGTCAACAAGGTGATCGTCAAAACTCCTCATGAAGCATTGGGTGTGCCTACCGCTGAAGCCAATATAGCAGGGCTTCTCTGCACACGCCAGGTGATTCGGATGCTCAGTGAGCAGAGGATAGCGGTAACCTCTTACCTTCAAGAAGAAGAGGATGCTATCAAGCGGGAGGTAGATGAGATCCTCAGCAGAGTGTTTGAACTGGGAGAGGGAGATCTAGCTGTAGGGACTGTACGCTCCTTTGAATCGGGTGTGCTGGATATACCCTTTGCTCCTTCCCGCTATACACAGGGGAAGATCATGCCTGTGCGTGATAAGGATGGTGCCATCAGGTTCCTCAATGTAGGGAATATACCTTTTTCGAAAGATGTTCAGGAATATCACCAGAAAAAGATTGAAGAACGGGGGGGTCTGGAAAGAAGGGAACCCGGATTCCGTATGGTGATCGATGATATATATGCCATCAGTAAGGGGAGATTGGTGGGGAAACCGAGGTGAAGGAGATGCTGATCGAAAGGGTACTGGCTGCACCTGGTCTGACAGGATTTTATTTTGATGATCAATTGGCTATTAAAAGAGGAGCGCGAGAAAATGGTGCTTCTTATGACGGTGAGCCGTTGACCCCCGGTTTTACCCGGGTGCGTCAGCGTGGAGAATCTTTGAGCATCATACTGCAGCTCTCCGATGGGGAGTTAGCCTATGGAGACTGTGCTGCTGTGCAATACTCCGGAGCGGGTGGACGGGATCCGCTTTTTTTGGCAGAGGAATTTGTTCCTGTTGTAGAAGGCTATTTGGCTGAAAGGCTGGAGGGGAGGGAGATCACCTCATTTAGAGAGATGGCAGAGGAACTGGATTCCCTTTCAGGTCCTGATGGCAGACGGCTGCATACAGCTCTCCGCTATGGAATCACACAAGCTCTGCTGGAAGCGGTTGCTCGGAATGAAAAAAGATTGATGTGTGAGGTGCTTGCTCAGGAGTATAACACCGAATTGTCTTTGGACCCCATTCCGGTTTTTGCTCAAACCGGTGATGAGCGGTTTACCAACGCAGACAAGGCGATTATTAAAAGAGCAGGAGTTCTGCCCCATGGCTTGGTGAATAATGTGGAGACAAAATTGGGCAGAAACGGGGAAAAACTTTATGAATATGTGTCATGGCTGCGCAAAAGGGTTGAGGAACTGGGAGAGGAAGACTACCGACCGGTTCTGCATATAGATGTTTATGGAACCTTAGGGATGGCCTTTGATGACAACCTGGAGGCTATTGCTGATTACCTTGCTCATCTGGAAACTGCGGCAGAGCCTCTGCAGCTGCGCATTGAGGGGCCAGTTGATATGGGTTCCAAAAAGCAGCAGATAGAGGCATTAAATAAGCTGAAGCTGCTGTTGGTTGTCAAAGGATCAGGGGTACAGATTGTTGCTGATGAGTGGTGCAATACCCTGGAGGATGTGCGTGATTTTGTGGAGGCCGATGCCGGCCATATGGTCCAGGTGAAAACCCCTGATCTGGGAGGCATTAATAACACAATAGAGGCCATTATCTATGCCAAGGAGCGGGGTGTGGGCGCTTATCTGGGGGGCACCTGTAATGAAACGGACCGCTCTGCCAAAGTGTGTGTCCATGCTGCTTTGGCCTCACGCCCGGACCAGATGCTGGCCAAGCCTGGGATGGGTGTTGATGAGGGCATGATGGTTGTTGTCAATGAAATGAATCGTGCACTGCGCATCCTGCGGAGTAAGGGGCTAAGGGCTGTGTGAGTAACGCGTGCACAGTTCTGCCGCGCGATTTCCGCGCGCGGTAAAAACAACCCGGTGACAGAGCGGAGGGACGGTTCCGGTGTGTGGTAGAACCGACAGGAATCAGTGTAGCAATAAAGCAATAAAGCAAGCCTGGCACCGGGTGTGGAACTGTCCCGTGGTCGTTGGTTGATAGAATGTGAAAGGAATAGGTAATATTATGAAACCTTTAACTCTACTCTCACCTACTGCTATTTTAGGATACGGTTTCCCGGATAGTTCCTTTGAACGCGGCCTTGCCTTTGGGCCTGATGTTATTGCTGTGGATGCCGGTTCATCTGATCCCGGTCCCTATTACCTTGGTTCAGGTAGGTCTTTTGTTGCCCGGGGATCAGTTAAAAGGGATCTGACCTATCTTCTCAGAGCAGCCCGGTCGCTGCGTGTGCCTTTGTTAATTGGTTCAGCAGGTGGATCAGGTGCCAAGCCGCATTTGGAGTGGTGCAGGGAGATCATCAGAGAGGTTGCTCAAGAGGAAGGGCTGTCATTCAGGATGGCTGTTATTCCAGCTGATGTGCCCAAAACCTATTTAAAAGAGGCCCTGTGGGATGAACAGGTAACTCCCTTGGGACCTGTTCCCCAATTAACTGAAGCAGATATATCAGACAGCACATATCTTGTGGCACAGATGGGGTTGGAGCCGTTTGTCAATGCTTTAGATAATGGTGCTGATGTGGTTCTCGCAGGGCGCAGTTATGATCCAGCTGTTTTTGCCGCCTATCCGGTATGGAAGGGTTATCCCACTGGACTTGCTCTACATTTGGGTAAAATTCTGGAGTGCGCTGCCATCGCTGCACTCCCAGGGAGTGGGAGTGACTGTATGGTGGGCATCTTGGACAATGCTCACTTTATGGTGGAACCCGCTAATGCCGAAAGGCAGGCTACTGTTGCTTCTGTGTCTGCACACACCCTTTATGAAAAGAGCAACCCATATCTGCTTCCAGGGCCAGGGGGCAGTTTAGATCTTTATCAGTGTGAGTTTGAACAGGTCACAGACCGCCGTGTGGCTGTAAGGAATAGTGTTTTCCGTTGTGCAGATGATTATACTTTGAAAATTGAGGGGGCAAAAAGGGCCGGTTACCGGGTGATCACAATTGCTGGGGCTCGGGATCCACGTTTTATTGCACACCTTGATGAGATCATTGAGGGAGTAGAGGAGCGCACAAGGGAGAACTTCAACTGGGAGAGCGGAAAATACAAGTTGATGTTTCATGTTTATGGGAAAAATGGTGTGATGGGAGGTTTGGAGCCAGATCCCAGGGCAGGACATGAAGTTGGCATAGTTATTGAAGCATTGGCTGAAACACAGGAACTGGCAGAGGTGGTATTGGGTTTTGCCCGTTCAACAATGCTTCATTATGGTTTTCCAGGGAGGCTTTCCACCGCCGGAAATCTGGCCTTCCCTTATTCACCCTCTGATTTTAAGGTGGGGGATGCATATGTTTTTTCAGTTCACCACCTGTTAGCTGTTAAAGAACCTGATGAGCTTTTCCCGATTACTTTTGAGGAGGTGCGCTCATGAAGCCTCTGGTAGATTTGGCACAGGTAATCAGGACAAAAAATGCAGGTCCCTTTGAGCTGACCATCGATATTATTTTTAAAGACAGGGAGACCTATGAGCAGATTAAAAAGAACAACAGCTTGAATTCTTGTGTGATCGCAGAGCTTTATGGTGTTCCTGAGGATGATATTCTTACAGCAATTTATTTTGACCCTGCCTGCGCGTTTAAGGCAACAATAAAAAGACAGTTACCCTGTGGGGCTTTTGGGGAAAGGGATATTTACGGTGCACAGCAGCATGCCCCACTGCTCGGCCTGTTAGTGGAGTGGAGAGATTAAAATGCTGCAGATCCATGAGTATTTAATGCATTCTGTTTATTTTGCTCCGCGGGGGAGAAGGAGAATACACGAACTGGGCGCAGACCTCACTCAGCGCTATCTGTCAGCGGAAGATCTTCTCATCGGGGTGATCGGGGATGCCGGAGCGGGGAAATCCCTGCTGATCCAGGGGATGTTTCCAGGGCTGGAGCTCTCCAATGATGATGAGCACATCAATATACGCCCACTTCCACTGCTGCACCATGCTGAAACAGACAATTTTGAACATCATACCTATCATGTGGATATGTGTTTTGAGCTTGCTTTTACCCAGCCGGCTACCCTGGCTGAGGCGGTGCATAAGGCTATAAAGGATGGGTGTCGGGTTGTTGTGGAGCACTTTGAACTTCTCTACCCTGTATTAAAGCGGAATGCTGATGTGCTGGTGGGGATTGGGGAGGAGGTAATCATTGCCCGTCCCTCCTTTTTTGGGCCTTTGCCAGATGAAATAAAGTCCATTGTTTACCAGTCACTTTATCACCGTAAAATGGCACACTCGGCAGAGGATATTACCCAAATGGTGCTGCAGAGGATGGGGGTCCCCAGGGCAGATGACCATGATGATGTGCGCCATGGTTTTATTCTCTGTTATTTGGAGCAGCCCAAGGTGGATCTTGCTCTTGTGGAAACATTAGTAAATGATGTCATCGCTGAGGATCACCCTATTATCCCGGAAGGAATTCAGACAATAAGCATCGGGGATGCGAAAATGCAGTGTACCGGCCCGCGCATCCATGTCCGCAGCACCGGGGAAATCAAGAACTTCAGGCTGTATAAAGAGTATCTCTATGATCCCCTGCGGGATGTGTACAGTATAGTCGGTATGGTAGGAGAGAAGCCGAAGAGTTTTTTCGCCAATATTTAACCGATCAGCGGAACTGTCCCCCTGCGCCATCAGCAGGACGGTTCCGCCGCGGTAATGTTTCCAGCTCATTACCATTGCACTAATTTACCCCAGCTTATACACTTAACATAAAGGTGATGATACATCTTCCATCACCCCTCTTTCATTTCTTTATCTGTACCTGTACTCGTTCATAAGGAGGATAGAGTATGCAAAAAGAGTTTAAATATGTCGGCAGTTCTTTCCCTTGTGATCATGCGGTGCGAAAAGTAACAGGTGATCTAGAATATGGCTGTGATATGAAACTGCCCAATATGCTGCATGCTAAGCTCGTCTTAAGTCCTATTCCCCACGGCATTGTTAAGCAGATCGATACCAGCCGGGCGGAATTAGTACCTGGTGTTGTGAAGATATTTTCATACCTCAATGCGCCGGATAAAATGTTCAGCAGTTATAGAATTATACCAGGTCAGAAGATGAGTTTTGCAGATGAGCCCCTATTTGCCAAGAGGGTGAGATATGTGGGTGACCGGGTAGCCGCAGTTACCGCCACCAGTTATGAGGCAGCCAGAGAAGCAGCTCATCTCATCGATGTGGAATATGAAGAACTTCCTGCCTTATTGACACCAGAAGAGGCGTTGAACAGCAGGGAAGTGAAGATTCAACCCAGAGGAAATGTAGCTCATGAATATGTTGTAGATATGGGGGAGCTTCCGTCTACAGCTGAAGAATGCATTATTATGGAAAGTGAGACTCAGACCCAGAGAACCCATCACGGTGCCATCGATCCCCATGGCTGTATTGCTCATTACGACCCCTCAGGGAAACTTACGATTTGGACACCCACTCAGAGTGTATATGGTGTAAGGACTGTGGTGGCAGAGTATTTTGATATGAACTACAGTGATGTGAGAGTGATTAAGATCCCTATCGGGGGATCTTTCGGAGGCAAGCAGGAGTTTCTTTTTGAGCCGGTGACATCTTTTATGGCAATGGAAACAAAAAGGCCTGTTAAACTGATACTGGAGCGGGAAGAGTGTATTATTCACACCAAGGTCAGGCCTGCAGTTAAGTCCAGGATTAAGACCACAGTAACCAAAAGCGGCAAACTGCAGGAACTGATCGCAGACAGTACCCTTAATGCTGGGGCCTATTCAGGCGCTGCACCAGATTATGCCGCAACATTGTCTCAAAAGGTATGTAAACTTTACAGAATACCCCACTATAAGCATACCGGCCGTGCTGTTTACACCAATACAGTGAGAGCCGGTGGTTCCAGAGGATGGGGTGCCCCGGAGATCATTACAGCTGTAGAGGTACACATGGATCAGGTGGCCAAAAAGCTGAACATGGACCCGGTGGAATTCCGGCTGCAGAATCTGGTTCATCCCTATGATATGGATCCTGTGGCCAATTTGTCCTTAGGGGATGCCCGGGTGATCGAATGCCTGGAAAAAGGGGCTGAGGCTTTTCAGTGGAAGGAAAGGTATAACAGCCACCAGGAACAGGGGCGGTACCGCCGAGGTGTTGGAGTTGCCTGCGGAGCCCATAAAAATGGGATGTATGGGGGCTTTGTAGACTCCACCAGCATGTTTCTGAAGATGAATGAGGATGGCAGTTTGAATCTGAATGCATCGATTCATGATGTGGGCTGTGGTATAGGCACTGTCATGAAGATTATTGTGGCAGAAGTGCTGGACATTGACCCGGATCTGATTACTGTAACCGAAGCTGATACAGAATTCACCGGATATGATCCCGGTGTCTATGGCAGCAGAGTGACCTATGTTGTTGGGGCTTGTGCTAAAAAAGTCGCGGAGATGCTGAAAGACCAGATTTTGCAGAATGCGGCGCTTATTCTGCGCAAACCGAAAGAATACCTGAGGGTGGAAAACGGCCATGTATCTACTATTGGAGAGGCAGAAGAGCGAGCCCTCTCTTATCAGGAAATTGCCGAAAAGGCTATCCAGGAGAACTTTAGAAGCCTAAATGCAGCATATACCTATCACTCATCCTCCAATCCAGGATCATATTCTGTGCAGTTTGCCGAGGTGATGGTGGATACAGAGACAGGATTGACCAGTGTAACAGATTTTCTGGCAGTTTGTGATGTTGGGCGTGCCCTGAACAGAGGGATGATCGAAGGGCAGTTCCAGGGAGCTGTTCAGATGGGGATCGGGTATGCGCTATGTGAAGAAGTGGGAATAAATCAAAAAGGGATACCTGTTAACAACAGTTTTACAAACTATCATATGCTTACTGCCCTGGATATGCCTGATGTCAAGTTGCTGTTGATCGAGCATGAAGGGGATGACGGCCCTTTTGGTGCCAAGAGTGTTGGAGAAATATCGAATGTACCTACTGCTGCCGCAGTTATTAATGCTGTTAATAATGCTCTGGGGACATTTCTTTCCGATATGCCCCTGACCCCTGATAAAATTTTGGCAGCATTACTAAAACAAAAGAGGGTGGGAAAATGCTGATTCAGTTTAAAGTGAACGGAAAAAGTTATAGCATAGATATTCCCCCTACCAGAAGGCTGCTTGATTTGCTGCGGGATGAGTTGGGCTTGACAGGAACAAAAGAGGGCTGTGGAGAAGGGGAATGTGGGTCATGCACAGTGATTATGGATGGGAAGGCTGTTAATTCCTGTTTGGTGCTGGCCCCCCAGGTCAATGGAAAAGATGTCATTACTGTAGAGGGACTGGCCAATGACCGGGAGTTGGACCTGCTGCAGCAGAAATTCTTGGAGCATTCTGCTGTGGAGTGTGGGTTCTGCACACCAGGTATGCTGATGTCAGCTAAGGCTCTATTGATGAAAAACCCTCATCCTACAGATGAAGAGATACGTACTGCTATTGCCGGGAACTTATGCCGCTGTGCCGGATACTCTAAAATTGTGGCAGCAATCAAAGATGCAGCCGAATCAACCGATCAATAGACCGATCACCGGGACGGTTCTGCCGCGCGAAAACCGAGCGGCAGAACCGTACCCCGCGCGATGTTTGTACTAATAAATACTATTAAGGTGCTTGTCACTGTTAGAAAAGGTGTCACAATGTTATATCAAACCGGAGTAATACTCGTTCTAATTTCTGCAGTCTGTTATGGTTTTATACCAATTTTTTCTCTTTATGCTTACCAGGAAGGGGTTACGACCCTGAACTTTTTGTTTTGTCGTTATCTGACGGCAGCCATTATATTTTTTCTTTACATGGCAGTGCGGAGAGTAAAAATCAGGTTGAATTGGCAGCAATTATGCTGGTTGTTTGTCCTGGGTGGTGTGTTTAATCTTGTGCAGTCGATCTTTTTTGTTTCAGCAGTGAAGTATATATCTGCGGGTCTGACTACACTCTTGTTTTTTACACACCCTCTGCTGGTGGCAGTTCTCTCCTATTTCCAAGGAGAGAAGCTCTCCAGGGGAACTGCAGCAGCGATTTTCGTCTCTTTTGGAGGACTGCTTTTGGTGCTCGGATCCTCTCTGGGTGAAGTGAATAACCTTGGAATTGCTTTATCTTTAGGTGCAGCTCTTTTTTATACCGGCTTTATTATGCTGGGCAACAGGGTGGTAAAAGATGTGGATGTTCTAGTGATGAATTCATTTGTATCTTTGTTCACTGTTGCTGCATTGATTCCGCTGATTCTCATTGGTGGTGGTTTGGCGATGCCTACTACATTAAAAGGCTGGATGGCAGCAGTAGGGTGTGGGATAGTCACTTCCAATATAGCGCCTTTTACCTTTTTTGCTGGGATTACTGCTGTTGGGGCAACTACTGCTACAATTCTTTCCAATGTGGAACCTGTGACAACTGTGATCCTGTCTGCGCTTCTTTTCTCCCAACACCTCACAGTGATGCAGCTTTGTGGAGGTATGCTGATTCTTGTGGGAGGCACTGTGGCTGTGCTGGCCAAGAAGCGTATAAAAGAGGGCATTCACCAGGATTTGTCCACTAAGGGTGTCACTTGATTTTATTATAACAGGAGTAAATATTATATTAGAAGGTGATGGTGTTGCAGGAGCTCACTGCTGCTTTGATAATCGAAAATGTTGTTAGGCTCTGTCAGGAAGCTAATTTCGAACTTCCATCTGATGTCAGGGGTGCTCTACAGGAGGCAGAAGATGTGGAGAAATCCCCACAAGGGAAGCGCATCTTGGGTGAGATCTGTGAAAACGCCTGTATCGCGCAACATGAGAGGGTTCCACTATGTCAGGATACTGGGATGGTTTTGGTTTTTGTGGAGATCGGGCAGGATGTGCATGTGATAGATGGTTCTCTGACCGATGCCATTAATGCCGGTGTGGCTCAGGGATACAGGGAAGGATATCTGCGCAAATCTGTTGTATCAGATCCCTTACACCGCAGCAATACAGGGGATAATACCCCTGCTGTAATCTACTATGATATTGTGCCAGGTGAAACCTTTAAGATCACTGTAATGCCAAAGGGTTTTGGCAGTGAAAACTGCACAGCACTGGGGATGCTTAAACCTGCTGATGGGCTGGATGGTGTGAAAAGATTTGTGATAGATGCAGTGGATAAAGCCGGGCCAAACCCATGTCCACCTATAACTGTAGGTGTGGGGATCGGGGGAACAGCTGACCGGGCATTATTGCTTTCTAAGCGAGCCCTACTAAGGGATGTGAAGGCAGCACACCAGGATCATGAAACAGCTGCACTGGAAAGTGAACTGCTGGAGGCTGTTAACAACCTTGGTTATGGTCCTGGAGGATTGGGAGGGAGAGTGACAGCACTGGCTGTGCATATTGAAACCTATCCTACCCATATTGCCGGCCTTCCGGTGGCGGTCTGCCTTAATTGTCATGCTGCCCGTCACAAAACATGGGAGTGGAGAGGTGAGGAGGATGAATAAGCTCCAGGTGCCCTTTGCAGAGGGCATTTCCAGCAGACTTACCGCAGGGCAGAGGCTGCTGCTGAGTGGTGTGATCTACGGAGCCCGGGATGCCGCACATCAGCGCTTTATAAAAGCTCTGGAAAAGGGAGAAGACATCCCTGTGGATCTGCGGGGACAGGTGATCTATTATGTGGGACCAACCCCCCCACGGCCGGGCCATCCCTGTGGTGCAGCAGGCCCAACCACTAGTGGACGTATGGATAGATATACCCCACAGATGCTGGCATATGGTGTGAGGGGTTTGATCGGCAAAGGAAGGAGATCCCCGGAGGTCATAGATGCCATCAAAAAACAAGGGGCGGTTTACCTGGCAGCAACCGGTGGAGCAGGAGCATTGATCGGGCGCTGCATCAAAGAGATGAAGGTGGTTGCCTATTCGGACCTGGGGCCTGAGGCGGTTTACCGCATCAGAGTTGAGGATTTCCCGGTAACTGTGGCCATTGACAGCAGAGGCAATAACCTATACGAAACAGGCCCAGCCCAATACCGCAGCTGACTATCTATTTTTTATAAGGGTGCTCTAAAAAAATATTGCTAGTACCGGCTCAGTCTACCAACAGGTAGACTGTCTTATTTATGTAAGGCTTGTTTCTCTATGAAACAGACATTACAGCAGAATATATTGACAATTAGACTATTATCAATAATAA
>CAZZEY010000031.1:0-10644 GCA_964653445.1 uncultured Syntrophaceticus sp.
ATGGTTTCCTCGGTTTTCGGGGTATGGACGGTAATAAAATCCGACTCTCGCACCAACTCATTCAGTGTCTCCATACGCTCAGCCCCAAAGCGCTTGAAGCGTTCAAGGGGAATATAGGGGTCATAAGCGATGACCCGCATATTAAATGCTTTAAGACGAGTAGCAACAAAGGATCCGATCCTGCCAAGACCCACAATACCTACAGTCTTGCCATAAAGCTCACTTCCCATAAACCTGCTCCTTCCCCAACCACCATCTTTAATAACCGTATGGGCCTGGGGAAGGTTGCGGGCAGAGGCCAGCATCAGAGCGATGGTCTGTTCACCCGCGGAAAAACTGTTGCTATCCGGGGTATTCACCACCACTACACCCTGACGGGTTGCTGCCTCCAAATTGATGTTATCCACACCATTACCGGCGCGTCCAACCACCTTTAACCTTTTTCCTCTTTTGAGAACCTCTTCAGTTACCAGAGGCTTACTGCGCACGATTAAGGCATCATAGTTTTCTATGATCTCCTCTAAATCAGGCTGTTCGATCCCTATCTTCACATCAACATCAGCTTCTGCCCTGAGCATCTCCAGGGCGGGTTCAACTATTTTATCGCCAACAAGAATTTTTGGTCTTTGGTTCATTTTGTTTTGTCCTCCTTTCAAGGCAATTCAGCCATGGCAACCTCCTGGGCAGTGCGCACTCCCTGTCCCAAATTGACCTGATGGCCGCAGATAGCCAGTGACATTTCCAATGCTGCCAGTGCAGCCATTATATCCAGTTCCTGGACATATCCCAGATGGCCGATACGGAAGATTTTATTTTTCAGTTGGTTTTGTCCTCCGGCCACCACCACATTAAATCTATCCCTCAGGGTATTGCGAATTGTATCTGCCTCTATTCCCTCAGGTGCCAGCACCGCGGTCACTGCAGTTGAGGCCACTTCATCCGCGGCCAGCAGTTCGAGCCCTAAAGCACGCATCCCTGAACGAACCATATCCCTCAATCTGCGGTGCCTGGCATAAATGTTCTCTTGACCCTCTTCTCTGATCAAATCTAATGCCTCAGCCAACCCGGTCAACTGCGGCAGTGCCGGTGTATAGGGTGTCTGCCCCTTTTGGGCAAATTTCCGGGCTGCTGTGATATCCCAGTAATAACGAGCATTTGTGCACTTTTCTGCCTTTTCCCAGGCTCTTGTGCTTACTGAAACAAAGGAAAGCCCCGGTGGGAGCATAAAACTCTTTTGAGAGCCAGCCACAACCACATCCAGCTGCCATTTATCGGTTTCCAAAGGCATAGCTCCCAATCCACTCACAGAATCCACGATAAACAGTGCTGGATGGTCCCCCAAAGCTGCCCGCAGTTTAGACAAATCATTTGTCACCCCTGTTGATGTCTCATTATGGGTAACAAAAACCGCTTTGATCTCTTTTTTTGTATCCCTTTTTATGCGATCCTCCAGTACAGCGGGATCAGCAGCGGTTCCCCAGGGAAAATTCAGTTTCTCTACCAGTGCTCCAAAGCGCTTGCAGATCTCTGCAAAACGGTCTCCGAAATTACCGATGGAAACCACCAATACTTTCTCTCCCGGAGAGATGAAATTGACCACCGCTGCTTCCATTCCCCCGGTACCTGCAGAGGGAAAAATAATCACATCATTTTCCGTACAGAATACCTCTTTTAATCCTTCGGACAGTTCACTAAAGAGTTTTTTGAACTCAGGCCCCCGATGGTTGATCATCGGTTTGGCCAATCCCCGTAAAACTTGGGAAGGTACAGGGGTCGGCCCTGGCAGCAATAAATACTGTTTTTTCATCTCAGGTCCTCCTCGGCAAAATAATAAAACTCCCGCCCCAATAATGGGACGGGAGTTAATACCCGCGTTGCCACCCAAATTGATACCGCTTAAACAAAACGGCATCCTCTCACAAAGTTTATAACAGAACAATCTGTGCTCCTTTAGCCCATCCGGTTTTCGGAGCAGCTCAGGGGTGGATTCAGAGTGCCCACCTGCCGGCTTCCACCAACCGCCAGCTCTCTGCAAGGTAAAGCAAACTTACTAGTCCCCTTCATCACTATTACTTTATTTAAGTTTAACAGCAATTATAGCACAGAAAAAAATCCTTGACAACAATAATTGCTGCTTTGCTGTTAGAAAAATAAAAAAGTGGTAAGGGCATAGTATTATATATTATTATAAATAATCTATAATAAAATCCAGATCAAGCAGCTGAAAATCCTTCAGGATAGAACTGTTCCAGTTTGGCTTGATCTGTTTTTCGGCAAAGACTCTAATATATTCAAGAGCCCTTTCCACAATTTCTAAACTCCTGTAATCCATTTCCCCTGAAGTATCTGTTAAGATAATACTTTTGTAGGGGTTTTTATCTGGAGCTATACTTCCGGTCAGCGGGTGTGTAACAAGTCGGTAGCCCTTAATAATCTCCTGTCGAACAATCATTAATAATTCCACAACAGATATACCAGGCCAGCCTTCCACACAAATAAGCCCTTTTTCCATCACCATTGGATTGTTTGTCAGACAGCGGACTCTTTTCATAAAATACCCTGCACCCTTCACAATCAAAATAAAATTTCTTTTACTCAAATACAGTTTGTCCGCTGACCTCGGTCTTAAGAGCTTTTAATGCTTTCTCTACCAATCCCCTGCGCAGTTTTTTCTCATCATCTCTGCTCAAACGAGGATCTCCCAGAGGGTGAGGTATAGCCACAGTAGGAACGATCCTGTTGGCACCGACAGTCAAGGAGATGGGAACAACAGTACACATATGGACTACAGGCAGACCAGTTCTTTCAATTTCTTTAACCATCGTTGCACCGCAACGGGTACAGGTCCCTCAGGTGGATGTGAGGATTACTGCATCCACTTCAGCTGCCTGCAGGTCCTTTGCAATATCAGCAGCATATCTCTTGGCATTGGCCACAGAAGTGCCATTACCCACTGTGGCATACCAGTATTCATGGAGTGAGCCTATTTCACCAGCCTTTTCCATATCTTTGAGAACATCCACCGGCAAAACTCTGTCCAGGTCCTCATTGGCATAAACCGGGTCATACCCTCCATGGGCTGTTTCACTGTTTTCAGGTGTCAAGTCATCGATCCCCTGCAGGCTGTACCTGCCATATTTAGATGCACTGGAGGATTCGATATGATCCGGGTTCCCTTTGGGAACTGGACCCCCTGATGAGACAAGAGCAATCTTTGCCTTTGTGATATCTTTGACTGCTGCACTAGGAGCAACCCGGTCAAAGACAGGCATGGGATACTCAGTATTGTACTGCTCACCCTTCAGCTTTTTGACCAGCATCTCCACAGCGCGTTTAGAGCCCCGCTCAGCAGTAAATTGATTCTGGCGAATACCCCGGGGAAGATAGCCATCCTCTTCAGGGGAGCCTATTCTTTCACCCCGGGCAAGCTTTAAGGCCAGGTTGGCCATGGGGCCAACAGCTTTTCTCATCCCTGCTGCGGAATTTGATGTCTCTATGATATAAGCAGATTTTTTATACATATCAACACCGGGATTCTCCAGATACATACCTGATACCACCGGAATCCCCAGTCGGTCAACAACTGCCTCAGCCACCGCACCACAAGCCATCCCGTAGCGGCCAGCATTAAAAGCCGGCCCACAAATGACTACATCTGGGCTGTGCTTTTCGATCAGGGCAACTACTTCAGAAGCAGCGGTTTCCAGGTTTTCATTAAAATAAGTGTCACCACAGATGACAGTTGCTGTAATCTGTGCTTCTTCACCGAAAACCTTCTGGAAAGCCATGCCTGGACCAACCACCCCATCCCGAACTTCTGGTCTGTGGTCAGCCTTCTCCTCACCACCGATTCCCGCAAAAAACTGGTTGATATAGTGTACAATTTTGATGGTCACCCATATTCCCCCCTAATCTCTTCAACAATAACTTTATCTTTCTCTTGCTGTTAAACAGCCATATCCCAACTCATTGGTAGAACCTGTAATAACTTGAATTTCAGCAGTGATACTGCCATCCTCACCTAAACTGCCGGCACTTCCCCCAGCGATGATATCAGCAGTCTCCGGATAGCCGATCACAGTTTTCATGGGAGGCAGTTTTATCATCTCATTGGCATTTCCAGTGGATACAACAGCATCCCCCTTTTCTGTGGAATCCGCCAGGGACTGGGATGCCCCATCACGTCCCGCATACTCATCTGTGATCAAAACGGTTTTAATGCCTTTTTTCTCGATCTTATAGCAGTTCATAACCAGATCCGTATCAGGGTTGCCAAACCCCTCCTCAGTAATAATTGCACCATCTGCACCGAGAAACTCCACCAGTTTCGCGGTCATATTGGAGGAACGCTCTTTGTCAGATAAAGTAACATTCTCATTTGTGATGACACAGCCGATGAAATTAAAGTCTTTTCCATGGCGTTCATAGAGATCATTGATTACCGGGTTGTTCTGATGGATGTAGGTGGGATTTTTATCACATGCAGATACACAGTTGCCGCTCACCACCGCACCATCCATTATCTCTGTGGGATAAATAAAGGTGGGTATAATCTGCTTGGCATCCACTCCATAGACATAGGTGTTGTGCAGCAGGCCTTGAGTCTGCAGCATATAGACATAGACAACTTTTGGCAGGTCCGGGTGTTCCTGCACCTGCTCCAGCAGCGGCTTTGTTTCAAAAACATCCACACTGTCAGGCTCAACATTCTGCCCCGCCCTGCCTAAATACTCCGCAGCCCTTAATCCAGCCAATCTCACAACACTTTCATGCTCATGCTGGTGCATTCCTTCAACAGGCTCGATCTTTACGACAACATTCATGGTTTTAGAAAAGGGGGTATACTCAGCACCTGGGCCTGACATATCGATCACACCCTCTTGAAAACCCACTATCTTCCCTGTGGTTACTACAGCAGCACCTTTAAGGACATGGGTTCGCCCTTCCCCCACCATATCAACTTTGCTGATCAAGCCGGGGAATAACCCTCCCCTTCCCAATACCTTGACCCTGGGTTCTATCACATCTTTCACAGGGATAATTCTTGTTTCTTCACCTGGTTTGGCCAGATAAACTTCCACTGATGCTATTTGATCATCGTCACCAGTAACCTGTGCAAGTTCATCTCTGTTTATAAAAAGAACCCCTTCTTTAACTTCGGTCCTCTCCCCAAACTGAATATCGTTGATCAAAATGTTTCCCACTTCCAAACGCATATCATTCATCCCTTCACATGAATTTAGTACCAGGTGGTCGGCGACTCTGTTGTTATTTAATTCCTGTCAGCACAGGACTGCGGAGGTTGTTACTTGCCTATGACAACACTGCTAACAACAGTTTAACCTCCCTGGTGACTAATTATTGAAAAAACATACACCCCTAATTTTTAAACAGCGGGTACGGCCAGTTTTTCCTTGCTATAGTTTTTTTATATTTTAATGGATATCTTTTACTTGATCTAGCAATAATTAAAAAAAGGACATAGAAAAATTTCTCTATGCCCTGTAACGACCTCTATATTGTCATTAAAAGTATATACCGCTTACCCCTCAGCATCATTCTGCATTTATTCGCCGCCTCTTCCCGCCAAACGCTCTTCAGGAGGCATACTGCTTATCTCCAGGCCAGGCATAGCCTCTCCCAACCCACGGGAGATCTCTGCCAGCACCTTAGGGTCATTGAAATTTGCCACTGCTGCCACAATAGCTTTTGCTCTGGGTTCCGGGTCCGCAGACTTAAAAATACCTGAACCAACAAATACACCATCAGCTCCCAACTGCATCATCAGAGCCGCATCAGCTGGTGTTGCCACCCCACCGGCTGCAAAATTGACCACAGGCAGTTTACCTGTAGAAGCAACTTCCTTGACCAGCTCATAGGGTGCGCCCAGTTTCTTGGCTGCAGACATCAATTCCTCCTGTGGAAGGCCTTTGATCCAGCGGATTCCATCCTGCACAGTTCTCATATGCCGTACAGCCTCAACAATATTGCCTGTTCCTGCCTCACCTTTCGTGCGGATCATGGCTGCCCCTTCACCGATCCTGCGTAGGGCCTCCCCCAAGTTACGGGCACCACAGACAAATGGAACCTTAAACTGGTGTTTGTCGATATGATAGTTCTCATCAGCAGGTGTGAGAACCTCACTTTCATCAATAAAATCAACACCCAATGCCTCCAAAATCTGGGCCTCCACAAAATGCCCAATTCTGGCTTTAGCCATCACTGGAATCGTTACAGCATCCATAATCCTTAATATCACATCTGGATCAGCCATCCGGGCAACACCACCCGCGGCCCTGATATCTGCAGGAACTCGTTCCAGGGCCATAACAGCACAAGCCCCAGCTGCTTCTGCAATCTTTGCCTGCTCAGGTGTGGTCACATCCATGATCACACCACCAAGGAATTTGCTTACCAAATCTTTATTCATTATAATTCCCGTCCTTTCGGCAAAACTAGGTCAATTATTTATTTTACTTCACCCACTACCTGCAGGCAACAGGTTAATCAACCTTTTCCACATCACTAATACTCGCTGGAGGCACTTTTGCCACCGCCACCACTTTATCACCCTCATCTAAACGCATCAATCTTACCCCTTGTGTACTGCGCCCCTGTAGGGTAATCTCTTTTACAGGGATGCGGATGATAATATCATCACTGCTCATTAAGAGCACCTCATCATTATCATCAACGATTTTGCTGTCAACCAGCCGCCCATTGCGCTCTGTTACCTTTAAAGTGATGATTCCCTTTCCGCCTCTCTTCTGCAGGCGGTATTCTTTTAGATTGGTGCGCTTACCATAGCCCTTTTCAGTGACCACCAGCACCTGATGAGCATGGTCAAAACGCTCCATACCCACAACTTCATCACCGTCATCCAGGCGAATCCCAAGCACACCACGGGCTGTTCTGCCCATAGAACGCACATCACTTTCATTGAAACAGAGGGATTTACCATTCTTAGTAACCAGCATGATATTGCTTTTACCATCAGTAAGCCTGACATCGATCAATTCATCATCTTCATGCAGGTGTAAAGCGATCAATCCATCCCTTCTGTTAGAATCATAATCGATCAAAACACCCTTTTTCACAACACCCTGTCTGGTAGCCATAAACAGGTATCGATCATCTTTAAATTCACGCAGCGGAATTAACGCGGTCACAAACTCATCCCCATCCAGTGGAATGAGATTGACCAGTGCTGTTCCCTTAGCCTGTCTGGATCCTTCAGGAATATCATAGATTTTGATCCTATAAACCTTACCGCGGTTAGTGAAGAAAAGCAAATAACTATGGGTAGAGGCAACAAAAAGCTGCTCCACAAGGTCCTCTTCTTTAGTGGTCAGGGCGGTAATCCCCCTCCCCCCACGGTGCTGGCCGCGATAGGTATTGACAGGGATCCTCTTAATATAACCGCGCCTGGTCAGAGTGACCACCACATACTCATCAGATATAATATCTTCTTCTTTAACCTCCGGATCCTTACCTGTAATAACAGTTTTGCGCTTATCTCCGTATTTTTTCTTAATCTCCAGAAGCTCTTTGCGCACTACACCCCTGATCAGTTGATCGCTGGCCAGTAATTCCTCCAAATCACTGATCCTTTTTTCCAGCTCCTGCTTTTCATCCAATAACTTCCCCCGTTCCAGCCCTGTTAAGCGCTTCAGGCGCATATCCAAAATGGCCTGGGCCTGGATCTCGGTGAGGCCGAACTTCTCCATCAAGCCGCTGCGGGCCTCCTCATCTGTATGGGAGGACCTGATCAGGTCAACAACCTCATCAATGTGATCAAGAGCTGTAACCAAACCATCCACAATATGCAGCCGTTCTTTAGCTTTCCTCAACTGGTACTGGGTCCTGCGCCTGATAACCGTTATCTGGTGCTGTAGATAATGCTCCAACACCTGCAGCAAATTAAGTGTTCGGGGTTCTCCATCAACCAGCGCAATCATAATCACACCAAAGGTATCCTGCAGTTTAGTGTGTTTGTACAGCCTGTTCAGGATCACCTGGGCATTGGCATCCCTTCTTAGATCAATAACAATCCTCATCCCTGTGCGGTCCGATTCATCACGAAGATCACTTATCCCTTCGATCCTCTTTTCCCGCACTAGTTCAGCTATTCTTTCAATCAAACGGGCCTTATTAACCTGATAAGGCAGTTCAGTGATAATAATCTGTGTTTTATTACCTGGCCCCTTCTCAATCTCTGCTTTCCCACGCATCACCACAGAGCCGCGGCCCTTTGTATAAGCATTCCTTATTCCATCCCTGCCCAAAATAAAACCTGCTGAAGGAAAATCAGGGCCCTTTACATATTTCATCAGCTCATCTATGGTGGTTTCAGGGTGATCGATCAGATGAACAATTCCATCGATGACCTCACTCAGGTTATGGGGAGGTATATTGGTGGCCATCCCCACCGCTATCCCTGAAGAACCATTAATTAAAAGATTAGGAATTCTGCTGGGCAGAACCACAGGTTCCTGCTGTGACTCATCATAATTTGGTATAAAATCTACAGTTTCCTGCTCAATATCTGCCAACATCTGCATGGCGATAGGAGCAAGACGCACCTCTGTGTAACGCATAGCTGCCGCAGAATCACCATCAATAGAACCAAAGTTGCCATGGCCGTCTACCAGAGGATAATGGCAGTTAAAATCCTGGGCCAGACGCACCAGCGCATCATAAACAGAGGCATCCCCATGGGGATGGTAGCGTGCTAACACATTACCCACTACCACTGCACTCTTTTTATGAGGCTTATCTGGGGTTATCCCGGCTTTATACA
The DNA here is from genome assembly GCA_964653445.1 of uncultured Syntrophaceticus sp. GTDB lineage: Bacteria > Bacillota > DSM-12270 > Thermacetogeniales > Thermacetogeniaceae > DTU068. The sequence continues at coordinate 8,801 of CAZZEY010000031.1, forward strand.
TGGCATATAGAATCCGCCTCTGCACGGGTTTGAGTCCATCCCTTACATCAGGCAGTGCGCGTCCAACGATTACACTCATAGCGTAATCCAGGTAAGATTTTTTTACTTCTTCATTGATGTCTATAGGGATAACCGAACTACCGGTCGGCATTTCATCTCCTCCTTCGTATTAATTATAATCCTGCTCTAAATAATTGCCAAACCCTTTACTGCACTTTCACCACTTATATGAAATACTGAGCGCTTAATCCGTTATGTCCAGTGATTACATTAACAATTAATTACCATTTTTAATGATATTTTCACCTGTTTATGCTGTAATTAAACATGGGAGACACCAACTTTACAGGAGGTGTTTTAATGTTTCGTCACAGTAAACTCAAACTACTGATTCCACTCTTTTTATCCATCTCCCTGTTTATTTTCCCACTAACCGCTTTTGCCGCTGACTATACGGTTAGAGCAGGGGACAGCCTCTGGCTCATTTCTCAAAGGTTCGGCACTACAGTGGATGCCATCAAATCTAATAATGGACTTAAAAGTGATCTCATCTATCCAGGCCAGGTTCTCTATATCCCTGATTATAGTGATACAGATCCCTCATACCAGGCCATTAAGCAGCAGATCAATAATTATCTTGCCAGCCAACCAGGGACCTATGGTGTCTATTTTGAGGACCTGTACACCGGCAGATCCTTAAGTATAAGGGCAGATGATGCCTTTCCAGCTGCCAGCACTGTTAAATTTCCCACTGTGCTCTTCATCAATAAACTTGTCTCCCAGGGCATTTTGGACTGGCAGCAAAAACTAACCTATCATGCAGCTCAACACTACCAGGGAGGAAGCGGCATTCTGCAGTTCGGCATCAAAGATGGTGATAAACTGACACTCAGATCACTGACAACCCAGGCCATCACCACCAGTGATAACATCGCCTATAATATGCTGCGGGATTTTGTAGGAAAAGGCAGTGTTGCCAACTTTATGAGAGAGATCGGAGGCACCACAGTATATCCCGGCGGCAATAATTGGATAACACCACGAGATATGGGTACTTACCTCAAAGTGGCTTTAAATTGGGCACAAACAGACTCTAATGCCGCCCGTCTGCTGGATGATATGGCCAATGGTATCTATAATGAGGGTATCCCCCTTAATCTACCTGATCATGTGAAAGTCGCCCACAAAGAGGGTTTTATCTGGGGATGCCCCAGTGATGTAGGTATTGTTTATGGAAACCGCCCTTTTATTATTGCTGTATATGCATATAATGTAGATGACCCCGACCAGGGATTCGCCAACATCGCCAACATAAGCAGGATGATCTATGATTATCAACAGAGATTATAATATTCCCTACAAAATAACCTTAAAAAAAGGGCATTTACTGCCCTTTTTTTAATCAATTTCCCGACGATCAGGGGGCCTTGTTTTCATAGAGACTTCGGTTGACTAACCCTAAAACTCCTCGCTGACAGCAGTTGACCGATGCATGTGGTTCGTAGTTGGAACAGGATGAATTCGCTTAGCGAATTCCAACGAAACTAACGACCAATAACCAACGACTAACCACTAATCTATCTATACATCTAGGTTTCTCACTTCTTTTGCATGGTTTTGAATAAACTCTCTGCGGGGTTCCACCTTTTCTCCCATCAAAATAGTGAATATCTCATCAGCATGCATCGCATCCTCTAAACTGACCTGGAGCATGGTGCGGTTATCTGGATCCATGGTTGTTTCCCAAAGTTGCTCAGCGTTCATCTCCCCAAGACCCTTAAAACGCTGGATACTAATATTATTGGTATTCATTCTTTTAAGCAGTTTATCTAATCCATGATCAT
>CAZZEY010000032.1:0-10241 GCA_964653445.1 uncultured Syntrophaceticus sp.
TTTTAAGAGAAATAATTTCTGTTTTAGGACTTGACTTCAGTTAGCTGGTCTGGTGCGCGAGCGGCGCGCGTGACAGCGGAACCGTCCCCCCGCGCGATCATAAATTAGTAGGGTGAAAGATATGGCATCCACTAAAAGTGTAGAAGAACTTAAAAAAGAACTCGATCTCATCCCAGACCGGCCGGGAGTTTATATCTTCAGGAACAGGTCTGGGAGAGTTATATATGTGGGTAAGGCAATCTCTCTTCCTAACCGTCTGCGGTCCTATTTTCAACCCCATGGGTTGATTAAAAGGATCAGCAATATGGTGGCTGAGGCTGCCAATCTGGAGTATATTGTTACCGACACTGAAGCAGAAGCCCTTGTACTAGAATGCAATCTGATCAAGGAATACCGGCCGAAGTACAACATTATGCTCAAGGATGACAAATCCTATCCTTATATCAGGGTGACCGCAGAGGAATTTTCCAGGGTGATGATGACCCGTAATCTAGTAAGGGACGGTTCCCGTTATTTCGGACCTTACCCTAATGTTGGCGCGGTCAAGGAGACTCTGGCACTACTGCGCAGGCTTTTCCCGTTTCGCTCATGTCCTGATCGCAAACTGGTCCCGCGCAGTAGAACCTGTCTCAACGGCCAGATCAAACAGTGTCTTGGTCCCTGTGTGGGTAATGTTTCTCCCGAAAAATATAAAGAGATGATCGAGCAGCTCATTCTTTTCTTAGAGGGAAAAACCCATGAAGTGGAGCGAAATCTTCAGCATCAGATGAAGGATGCAGCTGAGAGGATGGATTTTGAAGAAGCTGCCCAGCTGCGCAATCAGTTGGATGCACTTAAGAAACTGCGTGAGCAGCAGAGGGTGGCCCGGGCAGCAGGCAGTGACCAAGATATACTGGCAGCTGGTTCATATTTGGATGAGGTGTGTGTAATTTTACTGCGTGCTCGTGGTGGCAATGTGGTGGCCAAGGAGCATTATTTTCTTTCCGGAGCAGAGGAAACACCTGCTGGAGATGTTCTGTCTTCATTTATTAAGAGTTACTATCAGAGTGGAAGGGAGATACCTTCTACAATTCTGGTGAGTTCTCCGGTAGGTGAAGCTGAGCTGCTTGAGCATTGGCTCGCTGATCTAAAGGGAAGTAAGGTGGAAATCAGGTTCCCTAAGCGTGGGCGGGGAAGAGAACTGATGGAGATGGCTTTGGAAAATGCCGACATTATTGCTGAGCAGCGCTATCGGCGTTCTTTGAAAACCCAGGAGAAGGGAAGGTCTCTAGTGATGGCGCTGCAGGAGGCTCTTGGTTTGGAAAGGGTGCCTAGAAGGTTGGAATGTATCGATATCTCTCACCTGGGAGGCCAGGATACAGTAGGCTCTCTGGTTTTTTTTAACGATGGTCAGCCTGATAAAAAAGGATACAGGCACTATCGTATCAAGGCAAAAGTGTGTGGGGATGACTACACAGCTATCAAAGAAGTTGTGAGGCGCAGGTTAAATAATAAGGATTTACCTGATTTGCTGGTTATCGATGGCGGCAAAGGCCAACTCAATGCTGCTCTGGAGGTGCTGCATCAGTTAGATGTCCCATCCTTGGATGTTGTTTCCCTGGCTGAGAAGGAGGAAGAGATCTATCTGCAGGGGCGTTCTGCTCCACTTGTTCTTCCCCGCAGTCACCCTGGACTGCATCTGCTGCAGCAGGCCCGAGATGAGGCTCACCGCTTTGCGCTCAGCTACCAGGAAAAATTGCGTCAGCGCAGATTGAGGGAGTCTGTGCTGACAAAAGTGCCGGGTATCGGTAAAAAGAGGCAGGAAGCCCTACTCAAACACTTCGGTTCTCTGGCTCGAATACGTCGGGCATCTGTTGATGAACTGGCTGCTGTGCAGGGTATGAATAGAAAGACAGCTGAGGCACTATACGAATTTTTAGACAGCTAAACCCTGTATATTATCACCATTTCGACAAGAAAGGTCCTTGACATAGAGGGGTATTTGAAATTATAATTAAAAACAATACTTATATAGTATAGTTTTGTTTTGGAGGCAGTTAATTGATTTTAAATCAAGCAACCGATTATGCATTCAGAGCAGTTCTGCACCTTTCCCATCTGCCGGTAGGAGAAGTGGTTGAAGCTAAGGTCATTTCCGAAAGCCAACACATTCCTTTGCGATTCCTGCTTAAAATCTTGCGTGTGCTGGGCAAAGCAGGGATTGTAAAATCCTTTCAAGGAGTGGGAGGGGGTTATGCTCTGGCCAAAAAACCGTGTGAGATAACTCTTAAAGATGTGTTAGAGGCAATAGAAGGACCAATTCGCATTAACAAATGCCTTATCGATCCTGACTACTGTAATAAGCAAGCCACACCACACTGCCCAGTACACCATGTTCTAGCATCTATTCAGCAAACGATAGCCCAAGAGTTTGACAAATATAACTTCGCACAGTTGATAAAAAAATAAAACTAACACTACCAAAAAATTTTTGTCATAAACTATACTATTTTGGTATAGGTTGAATATATTTTAGGGAGGTATCGAAAAAAATGAGATTATGCCTTTCTGCGGACCCAACCATTTCCGACTTCCTGGAGGACCATCCTGATACAGATACATCATTTTGTAGGGAACCCAAGCAATCTGTAAAATGTGGTTTTGGACTTCAGGGAGTTTGCTGTCGGCTCTGTGCCAACGGGCCATGCCGCGTACTCCCTGGTTCACCAAAGGGAGTATGTGGTGCTGATGCTGATACCATTGTAACGAGAAATTTTTTGAGGGCTGTGGCTGCAGGTGCAGCCTGTTACCTGCATGTTGTGGAGAATACTGCCCATACTCTAAAGAAGCTGGCAGATGAAAAAGATACTGCCTTCAGCAACCAGGTACTCCAGGAAATGGCGCATGTCTGTGGGGTTGCAGCAGATGATCTCAGAGAACAAGCTGTAGTTTTAGCTGATTATATTCTCCAGGATCTCTATCTGCCCCGCAGCAGGAAGATGGCTCTGGTCAACAAGCTGGCCTATCATCCTCGTCTGGTTGTTTGGGAGAAGCTTGGCCTGATGCCCGGGGGAGCAAAATCAGAAGTTTTTGATGCTTTGGTCAAGACCAGCACAAACCTCTCCAGTGATCCTTTAGATATGCTGTTCCATGCACTGCGTTTGGGTATTTCCACTGGACTTTACGGTTTGTTCCTCACCAACAAACTAAACGATATTATAATTGGTGAACCTGAAATTGGCCAAACAAAGGTCGGTTTTTCTGTGGTTGAGCCTGATTATATCAATATCATGGTTACGGGCCACCAGCACGCTCTTTTCAAAGGAATTCAAGATGAGTTAAATACAACCTGGGCCAGAGAGTTGGCCCAACAGGTGGGGGCAAAAGGTTTCAAAATTGTTGGCTGTACTTGTGTCGGCCAGGATATGGAATCCCGCCAGGCTCACTGCAGACAGGTCTTTGCCGGGCACGCTGGTAATAATTTCACCAGTGAGGTATTATTGAGCACTGGTGCTCTTGATATGGTTATTAGTGAGTTCAACTGCACTTTGCCGGGTATTGAAGATATCTGCGACAAACTGCAGGTCAAGCAAATCTGTTTGGATGATGTGGCTAAAAAGAAGAACGCGGAACTGTTACCCTATACTTATGATAACGGCATGGCCATCGCCAGGAAGGTGGCGGAGAAAGCTGCTGCCAGTTATCAAAAACGCCGCAAGAGTGTATATATTGATCTTCCTGAGCATGGTTATGGCAATTCGCTGACTGGGTTCTGTGAGAGAAATCTGCGGTCCTTCCTCGGCGGCAGTTATGAGCCGCTCCTCAATCTGATTATTGATGGAAAAATTAAAGGGGTAGCGGGAATTGTCGGCTGTTCCAATCTGAGCGCAAGGGGCCATGATGTTTTCACAACCGGATTGACAAAAGAACTGATTAAAAATGATATCCTGGTGCTCTCTGCAGGCTGTACCAGCAGTGGTCTGGCTAATACCGGTTTTATGACACTACAGGCTGCTGAATTAGCAGGAGATAATTTACGCCAGGTCTGTCAATCACTCAAGATACCACCTGTATTGAACTTCGGCCCCTGTCTAGGTATCGGGCGACTGGAGGAAGTGGCTGCTGGTTTGGCCGGTGCATTGAAAGTTGATTTGCCGCAGCTGCCCCTGGTGTTATCAGCACCCCAGTGGCTCGAAGAACAGGCTTTGGCTGACGGGTGTTTTGCTCTGGCCCTGGGACTGCCGCTCCATCTTGCCTTACCCCCATTTATCACAGGAAGCAAATTGGTCACTAAGGTTCTGACCGAGGATCTGGTATCACTCACCGGAGGCAGGGTGATCGTAGACGGAAATGTGAAATCTGCCGCGGCTCAGCTGACTGATGTCATCTCCCAAAAAAGAGCGGCCTTGAAGATATAAGGGGGTGGAGAGATTGAAGACGATAGTCATACGCCCTGAACTCTGCACAGGATGCAAAAACTGTCAATTTTCCTGTATGGTTGCTCATAGTAAAGAAAAGTCAGCTTACTTTTTGGATCTCAGCAATCCGGAAAACCAACCCCGGAATTCAGTGCTTAAAGGGTGTGATGGCGCTCCAGTGCCTTTAACCTGCCGACACTGCCAGGATGCTCTCTGTGCAGCCTCCTGCCCCTCAGGGGCGCTGTACCAGGACCCGGATTCAGGGTTGGTATTACACAAAAGGGATCAATGTGCAGGCTGCTGGATGTGTGTCATGTCCTGCCCCTATGATTTAATTACACCCGATTATCGTGGTGAATTTGCGGTAAAGTGTGATTTTTGTATGGGGAATGAACGCTTGTACTGCGTAGAAAACTGCCCCACTGGAGCACTGTCAATTGAGGAGATAGCAGATGGTGTCGAACAGAAAGAAATAGGTGAAAAAGACAGGGAGAAAAGAACCAGATACCTGATTATCGGTGCTAGTGCTGCCGGTCTTGCCTGTGCCGCAACAATCAGGAAAGAGGATCCACTGGGCCAGGTCACTGTTATAGCAGAAGACCGTCTGGTTTATTCGCGCTGTTTGTTAAAAGATCTGCTCAGCGGTGCGAGAAAACCGGAGGCTCTCAATTTTGTTGGTGAAGGCTTTTTTGATAAACAGGGTATTGAGTTTTTACCTGGTAAAAGGGTAACTGCTGTAGACACCAGTCAAAAAGTTGTATCCCTGCTGGGTGGTGAGAAAATAACTTTTGATAAACTGCTGATTGCCACAGGTGCGAAACCTGTGCTCCCTCCGGTAGAGAACCTCTCTTTAGGCAAGCAGGTATTTGTTCTGCGCAATCTAGAGGATGCTGAAGTAATTATTGATTCTGTAAAACCGGGCTATAGAGTGGTGGTTTTAGGTGGGGGATTGGTCGGACTGGAAGCTGCTGAAGCTCTGTCAGCACAGGGTGCTGTGGTAAGTGTCATCGAACAGGCAGCACACATCCTACATCGTCAGTTGGACAGTTGTGCTGCACATCTCTATTCTCAATTATTCCGTTCACATGGGGTTGAAATTTTAACCGGAAAAACAGTAACAAAAATTGAGTTGGATGAGGAGAACAATGTATTAGGAGTAGAACTAAATGGTCACGGTTTTTTCTCTTGTGATCTGATTATTGCAGCTGCCGGAGTTAAACCTGAGATATCCTTCCTGTCTGATACAGGAATCGAGGTAAAGAAAGGTATTATCGTGGATCAGCAGATGAGAACATCGGTACCTGATATCTATGCAGCAGGTGATGTATGTGAATCTCTGGATATCTTAACCTGTCGTATAGCTCCCACACCGATCTGGCCGGCTGCAGTAGAGCAGGGACAGATAGCTGGAATGAATATGGTAGGGAAAGTTGTTGAGCTCACAGGTACTTTTGCCCACCAAAATACCATGTCCTTTTTTGGAGTACCCACCATTTCCTATGGCTGGCCTGAGGCACTTGATGACAGCTATCATGTAGAAGTAGATATAGGATCTGATTATTATCAAAAGATTATATACAAAGAAGGCCGTGTAGTCGGGGCGATTTTTCAAGGGGATTTATCAGGGGCCGGAACATTCGGTGAACTGATCAAGAAAGGGATCGATGCCTCAAATTACCAGGGGAAACTGCTGGAAACAAATTATACTTATTATCTGACACCTGAGCATGTTATCAAAGATTAGATTTTGGAGTTCCCCCGAAAAGCTGTGGATGAACTAGCTGTTCACCCACGGCTTTTTTTGTACTGCCGGTTTTTATCCTGTCTAGAGATCTGAGTAAAAGGTGTAAATGATACAGCAAGTCAGTTATCGATCTTGGGCCAGGTATTCAGGCCGATTTTGGTGGCAGCACCGGTGGTCATCGGTGACAATTCTTCAGCAGCGCTTCTGATTTCTTCTTCCCTCGAGTGTTTAGTTGGCGCTCGCTCTTGATGTTAGCTTCCGACTAATAGCCGCTAATATGGTAAACTAGTAGCAGCATATAAAATTAATGGTGAAGCTCGGCATAAATCCGGGAGTATAATCACAATATAGTGGAGGCAATTAAGAATGCAAAAGATTAAACTGGTTGCTATTGACCTTGATGATACACTACTGCGGGATGACCTTACTATTTCACAGTATTCGCAGGATATTCTGCGCCGGGTGAGGGAGAGTGGTGTTGTGGTCACAATCTCCACCGGGCGGATGCTTCCTTCAGCCAGGCCCTATGCAGAACAGCTTGGTTTTGATGTTCCTCTTATCACCTACCAGGGCGCTTTAGTCAAGAATGTCATTTCAGGGGAAATAATTTACGATTGTCCGCTTAATGAAGAGGTAGCCAGGTTGGTAATTCAGTATGGGCGCAAGAAACAGATTCATGTTAATTTTTATTTGGAGGATAAGCTTTATGTGGAGCGGGTCACACCGGTAGGAGAGCATTATGAGCGAATAGCAGGGGTTCCTTTTACTAGGGTGAATGACCTGGAGGAACTTCTAAAAACCGGTCTTCCCTATAAGATGCTGCTCATTGAGGAGGAACAGTTGATTGAGCAATCACTACAGGAAGTCCGGGAAATTCTACAAAGTAAGGGGTTGGATGCTCATCTGACTACATCCAAGCCCACCTATCTGGAAGTCAACCACCTCAGAGCGACCAAGGGAACAGCATTAAAAAAGTTGGCGGATTGGTTGGGGGTCAGCCGGGATGAGGTCATGGCCTGTGGGGATAGTTTCAATGACCTGGAGATGCTGGATTTTGCCGGATGCAGTGTTGCTGTGGCCAATGCCTATCCTGAGGTACGCTCAAAAGCAAAACACATCACCGCCTCCAATAATGAGGATGGTGTTGCCCGGGCACTTGAAAAACTGGTTCTCCGGGCGGCAGAACCGTTCCGGTGATTGTTTTTCGCACGACGGTTCTACTGATCGGTTGGCGGAACCGTTAGGTGATAATGAAGTTTAAAGCAATAAAGCAAAAAAGCAAGCCTGGCAGGAATAGATGTCAGATGCCAGAAGTCAGATGTCTGAAAAGTGGATTGTCCTGTGGCTTGGAAAATGAACCTCAAAAACTTCCAATCCACTTACTGATCTGAATAACGCAAAAAAGCAAGCCTGGCACCGAATATATTGGAGAAACTCAGGTCACTAATATATAAAGATACAGGTTGGTGCTTGGCACCAACAGAAAGGAGTGAGTCCATGGAAGAGTTAATGGTTATTGATACTGGTCACCTGATAGGAAAAGGGGGTGGTGAGTTCAGTTCAGAAATCAGAGAAACATTCGGCTGGTTTCAGGATGATCTGCGGGAAAAGAGAACTCCTATCACACTTTCTTTCCTGGATGAGGAGACCATTGCTGAGATTAAATCCACTGCCATGAAGTTGCGGGAGAAGTATGAGAATATTTTGGTTCTTGGGATCGGTGGTTCAGCCCTGGGAACCAAGGCTACGCTGCAGTTTTTGTATGGCAGTTATTATCAGCTGGAGCAGAACAATCCGCGCATCTTTATTTTGGATAATATTGATCCGGCTACTGTGTCACAATTGGAGAGGATTGTAGATTTCCGTAAAACAGCTTTGATTTATACGAGCAAATCCGGTTCCACTGCAGAGACTGCGGCCAATTTCATTTATTTTTACAATAGATACAAAGAGGCAGGCGGGGATGAGCGGGATATTGTTATTATCTGCGACCCCGGTGACAATGGGATCAACCATATTGCTAAAAAGTTGGGCTGTTACCTGCTCAGGTTTCCAAAAAATCTACAGGGGAGGTATTCTGTCATGTCTGCTGTGGGTTTTCTCCCGGCAGAACTGGCAGGGATCGACTGTCAAGGTTTTCTTGATGGGGCTGCAGCTGTGCACAGGATGCTGACCACAACCCCCCTGGAGGAGAACCCGCTGTTGGTTTTGGGTGGGGCAATTTATGAGTTTTTCAAGGATGGCAGAACCATCCATGTGCTGTTCAACTATAGTGACCTGCTGGAGCAGTTTGGTTTGTGGTTTATGCAGCTCTGGGCCGAGAGTTTAGGGAAAAGGGTGACAGTCACCGGAGAGGAAATAAAATTAGGAGCAACACCCCTTTCCTGTTTAGGGACGACAGATCAGCATTCCCTGCTGCAATTGTTTAAAGAAGGGGCCGCTGATAAGGTTTTTGGATTTATCAGGATCGATCAGGTGGCTAGAGATCTGACAATTAAAGGTGCTTTTCCCTCTGAGGTAGAATATGCTTATTTTGACGGACATACTATGCGAGAGCAGCTGCATGTTGAGCAGTTGGCTACAGAGGTTAGTCTGGTTCATGCTGGTCATCCCTGTTACCGGATAACCATCAGGGAAGCATCTGCCTCTGCATTGGGAGGACTGTTCTACCTTTACGAGGCGTTGACCATTTTTGTGGCGAACCTGTTTAATGTGAATCCTTATGACCAGCCTGGTGTGGAGGAGGGTAAAAGAATAGCCTACTCTCTTTTAGGCAGAGAGGATCACCTCTCCAGACAGAAAGAATATCAGGAGATGCTGGATAATTACCTTAAGGAAAGCCGTGTTTTTAAAGTTAAATAATCGGAGGTAGCCCATGGAAAAGGTGCTGGCTGTAGATCTGGGTGGTACAAAAATCTATACCGCACTGGTGGACCGCAGCGGAGAGATTATCTGTGAAAATAAGTACCCTACAAAAGCAGAGGATGGGGTAGATGCAGTAATTGAGCGTATTGCTGCATGCATGAAAAGTGTTCTTCCTGCTGATGAGAAGCCGATGGGTATCGGTGTAGCTGTACCTGCTTATATCGATTCTGAAAAGGGTGTTATCCTGTTTGCTCCTAATCTTAAATGGAGAGATGTTGATCTTAAAAGGAAACTTGAGCAATCATTTGGCCTTCCGGTATGGATGGATAATGATGCTAATTTGGCCGCTTTAGGGGAACACCGCTATGGTGCAGGCAGAGGACACCATGACCTGGTATATATAACTGTGAGCACCGGGGTAGGGGGAGGAGTTATTCTCAAAAACCAGATTTATAAAGGGGCATTTGGTGGAGCTGGGGAGTTTGGGCATATGATTGTTGATACTCATGGTCCCACCTGTTCCTGTGGAAATAGAGGGTGTCTGGAGGGGGTGGCATCAGGATGTGCCATTATGAGAGATGCCAGAGATTTAGTGCGAACAGGTAGGGGTGGCCGTATATTGTCATTAGCTGAAAGTATAGAAGGGATTGATGCCAGGGCTGTTGGTAAGGCAGCACTGGCAGGTGATCCAGAAGCCCGGGATATCCTGGCAGGTGCTGGCCGCTATTTGGGGATAGCCATCGCTAGTGTGGCAAATTTGCTCAATCCAGAGGTATTTATTATCGGTGGTGGGGTCGCCACTGGGGTGGGTGAACTGCTGCTTGGGCCTGCCTATGATGAAGCATACAAGCGAACCTACCCACCATATCGGACCACATTAAAAATAATCCCAGCCCACCTGGAAGCGCGTTCCGGAGTGATGGGAGCGGCAGCATATGCCTGGGATCAGCTGGAGAAGAGGAGTTGATCTTAGTCTTTATCATTCTGCAGAGTTTTAATAGATACTAAATGGATGGTTACACAGATGGCGATAATGAGCAATAGAATTCTCATCCATATATGATCGATGATAAATAACACTGAATATCCTATGGTCAGCCAGAGCAGAGATATAGCTATTATTTTAGCTTTTATAGGGATGCCCTTGCCCTCCCGATAGTTTTTGATATAATTGCCCAGGACTGGGTGATTTATCAGGCGATGATAAAGCCTTTTTGATCCCCTGGTGTAGCAAG